>NZ_JBPCSJ010000023.1:0-2523 GCF_051007235.1 Hydrogenophaga sp.
AAACGGGCGGATGGCGAACTCGGCCGAAAAGCGCTGCGTGAGCGCGTGCAGGCAGGCCAGGGCGCGCGGCACGTCGGCCATGCCCTGGCGCGCCACGTATTCGCCCATGGACCAGACAACCCAGCCCGCCAGGCCCATTTCGCCCTGCGCGTCGCTCAGGCCAGCGGGTTCGCCGCCTCGTCCAGCGGCACCGGGGGGGCCAGGCTGGCCTCCAGCACCTCGGCCGCGTCGGCAAAGCGGGTCGGCAGCGTGGCCTGCAGCGCGTCGGCCAGCTGCATGGCGCGGGCCTTGAATTCGAGGTCCTCCAGCCCGGTGGCGGCGTGCTGCTCGAAACGTGTGCGGTCGAACCCCGGCCAGACGCGCTGCAGGTGCCGCCCGGCCTGGGCCACCGTGCCGGGGTTGATCAGGTTCTTGAACGGCTCCACCGTGGGCGCGCCGGTCAGGCCAGCCGCTGCAGCAGCCCGGCCAGCGCATGCGCCACCGTGGCCTGGCGCACGGCGGCGCGGTCACCGTCAAAACGCTGGAGTTCGGTGAACACGCCCTGTGGCGTCGCCCAGCCGAACCACACCGTGCCCACCGGCTTCTCGGCGCTGCCGCCGGTGGGGCCGGCGATGCCGGTCACCGCCACCGACCAGTGCGCGTGCGCATTGGCCACCGCCCCGGCCGCCATGGCGCGCGCCACCGCCTCGCTGACCGCGCCGTGCGCCTCGATCAGCGCCGCCGGCACGCCCAGCAGCTCGCTCTTGGCCGCGTTGGAATAGGTCACAAAGCCACGCTCGAACCAGTCGCTCGACCCGCTGACCTCGGTGCAGGCCCCGGCGATCAGGCCACCGGTGCAGCTCTCGGCCGTGGCCAGGTGCTGGTGGCGCGCCTTGAGTTCGGTGGCGAGTTGCTCAACCAGATCAGCGATGGAAAGTGTGTTCATGGGCGATGGTGTGTCGATGGAGGGGGGTGGTCCAGAACACCGCGGAACGGGCTTTGCCCGGCCGCAGGTGTTGTTCCCCCGTGGGGGGAAGACGCGAAGCGGCGCAGGGGGGCATCAAAACCTCCAGAAAGCGATCACCAGCAGCGTGCAGAAGGCCGCCGCAAAGTCGTCGAGCAAGATGCCGAAGCCCCCGCGCGGGCCGAACCCCTTGAACGTCCGGTCGGCCCAGGCCATGGGGCCGACCTTGACCGCGTCGAACAGGCGGAACAGCGCAAACGCCACCAGCTGCGCCCAGAAGCTGGCCGGCGTGACCAGCCACAGCACCAGCCAGAACGCGACCACCTCGTCCCACACGATGTGGCCCGAATCGGCGATGCCCATGTGCCGCGCCGTCACCGTGCAGGCCCACCAGCCCACCAGCGTGCCCAGACCGATCAGCAGCGCCCAGCCCGCGTCGCTCATCAAGGGTTGCAGCACCAGGAACGCCGCCCACGCCCACAGCGTGCCCGCCGTGCCCGGTGCGCTGGGCGACAGGCCCGAACCCGCGCCCAGCGCGATGAAGTGGGCCGGGTGCCGCAGGGCAAACGCCCAGGTGGGCCGGATCAGGGGCGCGGGCGGCGCCAGGGGGGCGGAAGCGGTGTCAACCATGCGGAGGATTATCGGCCGCGCCCGCGCTTGCCTGGCGCCGGTGCGCGGCCGATACTGGCTCAGCCGCCGGCTCACCGAGCCGCCACACACCAGCCGGGAGGGGTTCACATGCACACAGCAACACGCGGGGTGGGCGTATGAAAGGGCACACGGGCGAACTGCTGTTCGCGTTGCAGATCGGGGTGCTGTTGGCGGCCATCGCGTCGTGGCTGGTGGCCAGTGCCTACCGCCGCCGCATGCTGGCGCTGATGCGCGGCGGCCCGGCCCCGCAAGACACGGCGGCCGCCCCCGCCACCCCGGCGCCGGCGCAGCCATCGGCCCGCGCGCGCCGCGCCGATCTGCCTGCCGCCCACCACCGCGCCAGCCTGCGCGCCCTGCTGGCGGTGGCCGGCGTCTGCCTGCTGATCGGCCTCACCCAGTCCTGGCTGTCCTTCCTCTTCGTCTACGAAGATGACAAAGGCTTCACCCTGCGCCGCGTGCTGGTGCTGGGCGCGGTCTACGCCTGGCCCATGGTCATGGGCTGGGGCCTGCTGCGGCGCTGGTCCTGGGGCCGGGTGCTGGCGGGCATCGGTGCCTACATGCTGGTCATGGCGGTGCTGGTCATGCTCAATTCGACCGAGCAGCAGACCTGGGCCGGCGTCATGGGCTGGCTGGGCAGCGTGGTTGTCATTCCCATGGTGGTGGCCCTGCTCATCAGCGCCAGCGGGCGCATCCGCGCCGTGGCGCCCTACCTGCTGCCCGTCTTCCTGGTGCTGTCGGCCGCCAGCACCGGCGCGCTCAGCCTGCTGGCCGTGGGCGTGCAAGACCCGCCGGTCTGGATCATCCAGATCGTGGGCGTGCTGGGCGCCTGGCCCACCATCGTGCTGCTGGCGCTGGCCCCGTGGCTGCTGCTGGCCTGGCCGGTGTGGCGCCTGGGCCTGTGGCTGGCGCAGGCCTACCGCGACAAGCGC
>NZ_JBPCSJ010000024.1:0-16649 GCF_051007235.1 Hydrogenophaga sp.
CGGCCGAAATGAAGTCGCTCGCCTTCCGCCGCTCGCTCTACATTGCGCAGGATCTGAAGGCCGGCGATGTGCTCACGCGCGACAACCTGCGCTGCGTGCGACCCGGCTTTGGCCTCCCGCCCAAACACCTGGACAGCCTGCTGGGCCAGCGCATCGGCCGTGACGTGGTCGCCGGGACACCCATGAGCTGGTCACTGCTGTCACCGCAGGCGGCCGCATGATGGGCACGCCCACGCGCTGGCTGCAACTGCCACTGGACCTGCTGCTGGTCGCCATCGCCTGGTGGCTCGCGTTCTGGCTGCGCTTCAACCTGGACACGCCCGACGAGTTCCAGACCATGATGCTGCGGACGCTGCCCGCACCCCTGTTGGCCTACGGCGCCAGCCTGCTGGGCTGGCGGGTGTACCGGCACATCTGGCGCTACACCAGCGTGGCCGAACTCACCCGGCTGTTCTACGGCGTGGCCATCGGCGGCCTGCTGACCGCTGCGGTGGTGCTGATGCTGCGCGTGCCCTACTTCCCGCGCTCGGCCCTGCTGCTGCATCCCATGCTGGCGCTGCTGGCCCTGGGGGGCGTGCGCGCCGCGGCGCGGCTGCTGCTGGGCGGCGGTGACCGCACCACGCACACCGGCAAGCCGCTGTTGCTGGTGGGCACGGTACAGGACGCCGCCGCCGCCCTGCCCGCGCTGCGCGGCGCGCGCAAGTGGTCCACGGTCGGTATCGTCAGCCCGCTGGCGGCCGAACGCGGCCGATCCTTGCAGGGCGTCGAGGTGCTCGGCACCCTGACCGACCTGCCCCAGGTGGCCCGCGAGACCGAGGCCGCTGCCGCGCTGGTGGTCAGCGCACCCGGCTCGGACGCACGGCGCGAGGCACTCATCGGCGCCAGCGACGCCGGCCTGCCCCTGCTGACCATGCCGCGACCCGACGAGTGGCTGCGCGCCGAGCCCGGCCAGTTGCGCAAGGTGGAGCTGGACGACCTGCTGGGCCGGGCGCCAGTGGCACTGGACGAAAAGGGCCTGTCCCAGCTGATCGCCGGCCAGACCGTCATGGTCACGGGCGCGGGCGGCTCGATCGGCTCCGAACTGTGCCGCCAGATCGCGCGCTTTGGCGTCGCACGGCTGGTGTGTGTGGACGTGTCGGAATACGCCATCTACCAGCTGGAGCAGGAACTGCGCGCGGCCCACCCGCAGATGCAGGGCCTGTACTACACCGCCAACGTGCGCGAGGCCGACCGCCTGCTGGCGATCGCCACGCAGCACCTGCCGACCGTGGTGTTCCACGCCGCGGCCTACAAGCACGTACCGCTGATGGAGTCGCTCAACGAGGTCGAGGCCTTGCGCACCAATGTGCAGGGCACGCTCAACGCCGCGCGCGTGGCCGGCCAGGTGGGTGCCCGGCGCTTCGTGCTGGTGTCCACCGACAAGGCGGTGAACCCGACCAACGTGATGGGCGCCAGCAAACGCCTGGCCGAACTGATGGTGCAGGCGGTGGCCCGCGAGCACGTGGGCACCCAGTTCGTGGCGGTGCGCTTTGGCAATGTGCTGGGGTCCAGCGGTTCGGTGGTGCCACTGTTCACGCAGCAGATCGCGCGCGGCGGTCCGGTGACCGTGACGCACCCGGACATCGTGCGCTACTTCATGACCATCCCCGAGGCCGCGCAGCTGGTGCTGCAGGCCGGGCTGATGGGTCGCTCGGGCCAGATCTTCGTTCTCGACATGGGCGAGGCGGTGAAGATCGTGGAACTGGCGCGGCTGCTGATCCGGCTCTCGGGCCAGACCGAGCAGGACGTGCCCATCACCTTCACCGGCCTGCGCCCGGGCGAAAAGCTCTACGAAGAGCTGCTGGCCAACGACGAAACCACCGAACCCACGCCGCACGCCAAGCTGCGCATCGCCAAGGTGGCGGCGCCGGCACTGGACGCGGCCAGTGTGAGCGCCTGGATCGCCAGCGCCGGGCCGGCGCCCGACGCCACGGCCACGCGCCAGTGGCTGCGCTCGCTCGTGCCCGAGTACACGCCCCTGGGTTGAGCCGCCCCAGCGCTTGCGCCAACAGAAAGGCCCGCATAGCGGGCCTTTCTGTTGAGTGGAAACGGGTTCAATGCCCCAGATACGCCTCACGCACCTTCGGATCGGTCAGCAACTCCTTGCCAGGACCGGTCATGGTGATCAGGCCCGAGTCCATCACGTAGCCGCGGTCGGCGATCTGCAACGCGCGCTGGGCGTTCTGCTCCACCAGCAGGATGGTCACGCCCTGGGCGGACACGTCGCGCACCACCTCGAAGATCTTGTCCACCATGATGGGCGACAGGCCCATGGAGGGTTCGTCGAGCAGCAGCACCTTGGGCTGGCTCATCAGCGCGCGGGCCATGGCCAGCATCTGCTGTTCACCGCCGGACATCGTGCCCGCCAGCTGGTCCTTGCGTTCCTTCAGGCGCGGGAAGATGCCGAACATGCGCTCGATGTCGTTCGCGATGCCCGCCTTGTCGCTGCGGATGTAGGCGCCCATCTGCAGGTTCTCGGTGATGGTCATGCGGGTGAAGATGCCGCGACCTTCCGGCACCATGGCCAGGCCCTGCTTGACCAGGTCCCAGGCGCCCTGGCCCTTGATGGCCTGGCCCAGGTATTCGATGTTGCCGGCCTCGACACCGAGCGAGCCGGTGATGGCCTTCATGGTGGTGGTCTTGCCTGCGCCGTTGGAGCCGATCAGGGTGATCAGCTCACCCTCGCGCACTTCCATGTCGATGCCCTTGACGGCCTTGATGCCGCCGTAGGAGACCTTCAGGCCGCTGACTTTCAGGAGTGTGTTTGCCATGTCCAGAATCCTTCTTCGTTGCACCATCCGGTGCGAACTGCCTCAACCGAGAACATCGCGGAACCGGCTTTGCCGGGCCGCAGATGTTGCCCCCTGGGGGGTGACGCGCGCAGCGCGGCGCGGGGTGTGCTCATCCTCCGCCGGTGCCGAGGTAGGCCTCGATCACCTTCGGATCGCTCTGCACCTGCGCCGGGGTGCCCGACGACAGCTGCTTGCCGTAGTCCAGCACAGTCACGCGGTCGCACAGGCCCATCACCAGCTTCACGTCGTGCTCGATCAGCAGGATGGTGCGGTTGTCGTTGCGGATGCGGTCGATCAGCTCGCGCAACTGCACTTTTTCGGTGGCGTTCATGCCGGCAGCCGGTTCGTCCAACGCGATCAGCTGTGGATCGGTGGCCAGGGCGCGGGCGATTTCCAGACGGCGCTGGTCGCCGTAGGACAGCGTGCGCGACTTGTAGTCGGCGAACTTGGCGATGCCCACGTACTCCAGCAATTCTTTGGCACGGGCGGTGATCTCGGCCTCTTCTTTCTTGAAGCCCGAGGTACGCAGCACGGCGCCGATCAGCCCCGACTTGGTGCGCACGTGGCGCCCCACCATCACGTTTTCCAGCGCTGTCATTTCAGGGAACAGGCGGATGTTCTGGAACGTGCGGGCAATACCGGCCTTGGCCACTTCGTGCACCGCGGTCGGCGTGTAGGGCTTGCCCGCCAGTTCAAACGAGCCGCTGTCGGGCGTGTACAGGCCGGTCAGCACGTTGAAGAACGTGGTCTTGCCGGCGCCGTTGGGACCGATCAGGCCATAGACCTGGCCACGCTTGATTTCAATGCCCACATCGCTGAGGGCTTGCAGGCCGCCGAAGCGCTTGGAGACGTTGGCGACTTTGAGGATGGTTTCAGACATGTTGTGGTTCTCCGCTCACTTTGCCAGCGACTTGCCGTGTTCCGGCGACGGCCACAGACCCTTGGGACGCAGGAGCATCACCACCACCATCGCCAGTGCGATCAGCAGCTGGCGCAGGATTTCCGGGCCGAGGCGGCCGCCGGTGGCTTCGGTCAGCGGTCCGGCCACGTGGCGCAGCACCTCGGGCAGACCGGCCAGCACCAGCGCACCCAGGATCACACCCGGGATGTGACCGATGCCGCCGAGCACCACCATGGCCACGACCATGACGGACTCCATCAGCGAGAAGGATTCGGGTGAGACAAAGCGCTGGAACGAGGAGAACAGCACGCCGGACATGCCGCCGAAAGTGGCGCCCATGCCGAACGCCAGCAGCTTGAGGTTGCGGGTGTTCAGGCCCATGGCTTTGGCAGCGATCTCGTCTTCACGGATGGCCATCCAGGCACGGCCGATGCGCGAGTCCTGCAGGCGGTACGACAGGATCACCGACAGCACCACAAAGAACATGAACAGGTAGTAGTACATCGTCACCGGCTGGAAGGTGTAGCTCCAGTCGCCGATCGCGATCGTCTGCCGCTGTCCCATGTTGATGCCGAACACCGTGAGCGGGTCGATCTGGCTCAAGCCCTTGGGGCCGTTGGTGATGTTCACCGGGCGGTCCAGGTTGAGCATGAAGATGCGGATGATCTCGCCAAAGCCCAGCGTGATGATGGCCAGGTAGTCGCCCCGCAGCTTGAGCGTGGGCGCCCCCAGCAGCATGCCCACCAGGCCGGCCACCACGGCAGCCGCCAGCATCACCAGCCAGACGTTGATGTGCAGGCCGTTGGGGAACATGGCCTGGATGGCCGGAAAGTGCTCGGCCAGGTGGGGCGAGGCCAGCAGGCCGTACATGTAGGCGCCCACGGCAAAGAAGGCGATGTAACCCAGGTCCAGCAGGCCGGCGTAGCCGACCACGATGTTCAGGCCCAGGGCCAGCAGCACGTACAGCAGCGCGATGTCCACGATGCGCACCCAGGAGTTGCTGCCCGTGGCCTGCAACAGGATGGGCAACGCCAGCAGCGCGACCGCGGCGAGCGCGAAGGCAATGAATTTGCCGGTCTTGTTCTGTGTCATCTGATCTCTCCCGGTCAGGCGCGGTCGGCCACACGTTCACCCAGCAGGCCCGACGGGCGCAACGTGAGCACGAGAGCCAGCACGACAAAGGCGAAGATGTCCACGTACTGGCTGCCCAGCACGCCACCGGTGAGCTGGCCCAGGTAGCCAGCGCCCAGCGACTCGATCAGCCCCAGCGCGATGCCACCGACCACCGCACCGGCGAGGTTGCCGATGCCGCCCATGACCGCCGCCACGAAGGCCTTGAGGCCGGGCATGAAGCCCATGGCGTGCTGCACCGTGCCGTAGTTGGAGGCCCACATCACGCCGGCGATGGCCGCCAGCATGGCACCGATGATGAAGGTGGCGGAGATCACCACGTCGGGCTTGATGCCCATCAGCGCGGCCACGCGCGGGTTTTCGGCCGTGGCGCGCATCGCGCGGCCCAGGTTGGTCTTGTTGACCAGGTACATCAGGCCGGCCAGGGTCATGGCCGTCACGCCCAGGATGACGACCTGCGTCACCGAGATCACCGCGCCACCCAGTTCGATGGGCTCGGTGGTCAGCTGCGCCGGGTAGGCCTTGGGGTTGGGTTCCCAGATGATCATGGCAAAGGTCTGCAGCAGCAGCGACATGCCGATCGCCGTGATCAGCGGTGCCAGCCGCGGCGAGTTGCGCAGCGGCCGGTAGGCCAGTTTCTCGATCGTGTAGTTCAACGCGCCGCACACCACCATGGCGATCAGGGTGGCCAGCAGCAACACCAGCCAGCCGGGCAGGCCGCTGGAATCGCCGGTCATCATGCGGATGATGGTCCAGCTGGTGAGCGCGCCCACCATGAGCACGTCACCGTGCGCGAAGTTGATGAGACCGATGATGCCGTACACCATCGTGTACCCCAGCGCCACCAGCGCATACATACTGCCCAGTACCAGACCGTTGATGATCTGCTGCAGCAAAACGTCCATGAAGTTTTCTCCGTGTTTTTTACAGGCCGGGACACACGACCGGGAAGTCAGCACCCGATCCCTTGTGTGGAACGGGGCCCCGTGTCCAGACCCGCTTCAACTTAGCAAAAAACCCGCCAGGAGCACCCCGGGGTTGGGGTGTTGGGCGGGTTGGTGGCGGATTGTATCCAAGGGCTTTTCGGCCCCAGATGCGTGTAAGCCCTTAGTCAGCGCGGGTTTACCCTTGGTTTTGAGGATTCCTGCGGCACTGCATCAGCCGCATTGGGGTTGCATTAGTTGTTCTGATCGTTAAGTCTCTTAAGCTCACGCAGCTTATCGGCGATGCGGATCTCCAGGCCCCGCTCCACCGGGCGGTAAAACTGCGTCCCCGCCATCCCGGCGGGCAGGTAGTTTTCCCCCGCGGCAAAGCCGCCGGCTTCGTCGTGGGCATACCGGTAGCCCTTGCCGTGGTCTAGGTCCTTCATCAGCTGGGTCGGTGCGTTGCGCAGGTGCATGGGCACCGGTCGGCTGCCATCCTTCTTGACGAAGGCCTTGGCCTCGTTGAACGCCTTGTAGACCGCGTTGGACTTGGGTGCCACCGCCAGATAGACCACGCACTCTGCCAGTGCCAGCTCGCCCTCCGGCGAGCCCAGCCGCTCGTACACATCGGCCGCGTCCAGCGCCAGACGCAGCGCGCGCGGGTCGGCCAGGCCGATGTCCTCGGCCGCCATGCGGATGAAGCGTCGCGCCATGTAGCGCGGGTCCGCACCGCCATCGAGCATGCGCACGAACCAGTACAGCGCGGCATCGGGGTCGGAACCGCGCACGCTCTTGTGCAGCGCGCTGATGGTGTCGTAGAACTGCTCGCCGCCCTTGTCGTAGCGCCGCATGCGCTCGCCCAGCACGCGCAACAGCCAGGCGTCGCTCACCTGTTCCAGTTGTTCACGCTGGGCGGCCACCGACAGCGTCTCCAGTGTGTTGAGCAGACGGCGGGCATCCCCGTCCGCGTAGCCGATCAGCCGGTCCACGGCCGCCTGTTCAATCGCCGGCACCGATCCTGTTCTCTGTGCCCGTGTCACCAATTGGCGCAGATCGTCCTCGCCCAGCGGCTGCAACACATAAACCGCCGCCCGCGAGAGCAGCGCGGAATTGACCTCGAACGACGGGTTCTCGGTGGTCGCGCCGATGAAGGTGAACAGCCCGCTTTCCACGTGCGGCAAAAAAGCGTCTTGCTGGCTTTTGTTGAAGCGGTGCACCTCGTCGACGAAGACGATGGTACGGCGTTGCTCCAGCCCGTCGCGCGCGGCCTGGGCCTGCTCCACCGCTTCGCGAATGTCCTTCACGCCGCCCAGCACCGCGCTGATGGTGATGAACTCGGCGTCGAACGCGTCGGCCATCAACCGCGCGATGGTGGTCTTGCCCACACCGGGCGGACCCCAAAGGATGCAGCTGTGCGGCTGGCCCGACTCGAAGGCCAGGCGCAGCGCCATGCCTTCGCCCAGCAGGTGCTGCTGACCGATCACCTCCCCCAATGTGCGCGGGCGAAGTCGTTCGGCCAGGGGCTGATGGACAGTGGTGGCCACGCGGCGTCGGTCCTCAGGGGCGGATCACGTCCGCACCGGCGGGCGGCTTGAAGGCAAACTGCTCGGCCTTGAGCGGGGCGTTGCCCTGCCACTGGCTGAAGCTCAGCACCGAGCGCTGGCCCAGGCTGTCGGCGATCTCCAGCGCTGCAAGTTGCCCCGCCTTGAAGCCCACGCGCACGCTCTGCAGCTGACCGTCCTTGGCCTTGGGTTTGGCCTCGACCCATTCCAGCCCATCGGCGGCGGGCACGACCTTGAGGTCGAACACCTCACCCAGCGCCTTGAGATCGGTGCCCGAAGCGATCAGCGCGGCGGGCGTGCTCCCCAGCGCGTCCTTTTGCGCACGCGCCGTCACCTGGTTGAGATCCGCGTCGTACAGCCACAGGGTCTGCCCGTCGGCCACGATGGTTTGCGGGAAAGGTTTGGTGTACTCAAAACGGAAGCGCCCAGGTCGCAGGAATTCGAACCGCCCGCTGGACGTTTTGGTGCGCGCCACCGTCTCGCCCGTGCGCTTGGGCGATGTCACGACCTGCGTGAAGCTGGCCTGCGCGCTTTTCACCTCGCGCAGGAAGGTTTCGAGGTCCTGCAGGCCGTCGGCCCAGGCGGAGCCCAGTGCGCCAGCGGCGACCAGGGCAATCAAGGTGTGTTTCATGTGGATGGGACCGTTGCCAGGTCCGAAGGTTCTGCGATCGCTCAATCGCCGCGCGGCGCCACCAGGATGTCCCGCTGACCGCTGGACGTGAGCGCGCTCACCAGTCCGGCTTTTTCCATGTCTTCGAGCAGGCGCGCAGCGCGGTTGTAGCCGATCTTGAGCTTGCGTTGAACATAGGAAATGCTGGCCTTGCGGTCCTGCAGCACGATGGCAACGGCCTGGTCGTACAGCGCGTCCTTCTCGCCACCCTCACCACCGCCTTCACCGAACAGGTCGCCGCCTTCGCCATCGCCAGCGGCCGACTCCAGCACGCCGTCGATGTAATTGGGTTCGCCGTACTGGTCTTTGAGGTAGGCGGCCACGCGGTGCACCTCGTCGTCGCTGACGAAGGCGCCGTGCACACGGATCGGGAAGCCCGTGCCCGACGGCATGTAGAGCATGTCGCCCATGCCCAGCAGGCTCTCGGCGCCCATCTGGTCCAGGATGGTGCGGCTGTCGATCTTGCTGCTGACCTGGAACGACAGGCGGGTCGGGATGTTGGCCTTGATCAAGCCGGTGATCACGTCCACGCTGGGCCGCTGCGTCGCCAGGATCAGGTGGATGCCGGCCGCACGTGCCTTTTGCGCCAGGCGAGCGATCAACTCCTCGATCTTCTTGCCCACCACCATCATCAGGTCGGCCAGCTCGTCGATCACCACCACGATGTGCGGCAGCCGCTCCAGCGGTTCAGGCTGTTCGGGCGTGAGGCTGAACGGGTTGCCGATGTGCTCGCCGCGCACCTTGGCCTCGTCGATCTTGGCGTTGAACCCGGCCAGGTTGCGCACGCCCATCTTGCTCATGAGCTTGTAGCGCTTTTCCATCTCGGCCACGCACCAGTTGAGGCCGTTGGCCGCCTGCTTCATGTCGGTCACCACCGGACACAGCAGGTGCGGAATGCCTTCGTAGACGCTCAGCTCCAGCATCTTGGGGTCGATCAGCAGCAGGCGAACGTCCTTGGCGTCGGCCTTGTACAGCAGCGACAGGATCATGGCGTTGATACCCACCGACTTGCCCGAGCCGGTGGTACCGGCCACCAGGCAGTGGGGCATCTTCGCCAGGTCGGCCACCACCGGCTGGCCGGCAATGTCCTTGCCCAGGCCCATGGTCAGCAAGCTCTTGGCGTCGTTGTAGACCTGCGAGCCCAGGATCTCGCTGAGCTTGATGGTCTGGCGTTTGGCGTTGGGCAGCTCCAGCGCCATCAGGTTCTTGCCGGGGATGGTCTCGATCACCCGGATCGACACCAGCGACAGCGAGCGCGCCAGATCGCGCCCCAGGTTGACGATCTGCGAACCCTTCACACCGGTGGCTGGCTCGATTTCATAACGCGTGATCACCGGCCCCGGCGCCGCCGCCACCACCCGCACCTCGACGCCGAAGTCCTTGAG
Source organism: Hydrogenophaga sp. (assembly GCF_051007235.1). GTDB lineage: Bacteria > Pseudomonadota > Gammaproteobacteria > Burkholderiales > Burkholderiaceae_C > Hydrogenophaga. The sequence goes on from NZ_JBPCSJ010000024.1 coordinate 9,404, forward strand.
CTTCTTCTCGATCAAGCGGCTGGTCATCTCCAGCGTCTGCGCGTCCACGCCCTGCTGGTGCACCGGCGCGCTGTCCAGCAGGTCCACCTGCGGCAGCTTGCTGTCGGGCATCTCCACAAACAGCGGCTTCTGGCGCTCCTTGGCCACACGTTCGCTGCGGGGCACCTCCACCACCGTTGGTTCGATCACCACCGGCGTCGGGTGCTGCTCCTCGATCTCCACGCGCTCCTCGGCCACCACCACCTCGCGCTCGCGTGCGGCCCGTTCGCCGATGCGCACGTCCTCCACCGCCTCGCGCTTTTCGCGCCGGGACTCGATCCAATCGTCCAGGCCTGCGCCCAGGCGCTCGGCCCAGTGTGCCCACGAGAAACGGAACACCAGCGGCAGGCTCACCAGGCACAGCGACAACAGCACCAGCGCCGAACCATTGAAGCCCAGCCAGCGCGTGGACAGCGGTCCCAGCGCATACCCCAGAACGCCGCCCGCGTGCCCGGGCAGCAAGGCCTCCAGCCGGTACAGGCGACTCCATTCCAGCGCGGCGCTCGCCACCGTCAACAGCAACAGCCCCACCCAGAAACCGGTTCGCGACCGCAGGAAGTGAAGCCAGACGGGCATCGGCGAACCGTCGTCGGGCGCCTCGTCGTCGCGCAAGCCCTGCTGACCGCGGATCCAGCCCGCCAGGGCCGACAACCAGGTGCGCAGCCCCGCCAGCAACAGCCACCAGGCCGAGAACCCCAGCAAAAAATAGCTGCCGTCGGCCAACAAAGCGCCCAGGCGCCCGCCCCAGTTGCCCACGACGGGCCGCGTGCCGGTCGTGCTCCAGGCGGGGTCGGCCAGGGAATGGCTCAGCATGGCCAGCAACCAGAAGGCCAGGGCGGCCGCCCCCAGCAGCAGGCCGATTTCCTGCGCAAAACGGGACACGCCGGCCGGCGCCTGCTGCGCGCGGTCGGCGTTCAGGGTGTTGAGTGAATAGGTCATGGGCCTCGAAAACGTCCTCGGGCAAGCTTACCCGAAGGCCATGGGACGGCCTGGCGCTGGCCGTGTAACCGGCGGTAGCCCGGCGCCGCTCGCGACCCCGCTCAACCGAGCGTGTTCAGGCGGTCTTTGATGATGGTGCTGCCGTCTTCGGCCAACTCGATAAACCCGCGGTCCTCCAGGTCCTTCATGACGCGGCTGACCATCTCGCGCGAGGCGCCGATCATCTTGGCCACGTCCTGGCGCGACACCCGGTCCCGGATCACCAGCTGCCCGTCCTTGTCGGGCTGGGCAAACTCCAGCAGCGCCCGCGCCACGCGGCCGTACACGTCCATCAGCGCCAGCGACTCGATCTTGCGGTCCGCATGGCGCAGGCGTTGCACCAGGCCTTTCATCACCGCATAGGCCATGGAGGTGTTCTCGGGCAGGCAGCGCGCGAACTCGGGGCGCCCCAGGATCAGCACATCGGTCTGCACCTCGGCCCGCACCGTGGCCGAGTGTGGCTGGTTGTCGATCAGGCTCATCTCGCCCACATAGTCGCCGGGGTTCATGGTCGCCAGGATCACTTCCCGCCCACGCGCGTCGGTGGTCACGACACGTGCCCGCCCGGTGAGCACGATGGCCAGGAAGTTGGACTTCTTGCCCTGCTCGACGATCACCTCGCCCCGTTTGAAGCGGCGTTTGACCACGGCATCCGCGACGGATTCGGCCTGAGCCTGCGTCAAAGTGGAAAACAGCGGGACCCGGCGAATCAGATCCAGATTGGACAGGATGGACATGCGGCTATTCCTCTGATCAGACTGCTGTTGCAATGCGCCTTCATACAATGTCCGGCAGAACGCTGAACACCACGGCTCACCGCTTACTCTAAACCACAGCCCCCGGGTTCCCGTGGGCTTATGCCATATGAAGCATACAAAAGTACTGATCCTGGGCTCCGGCCCCGCGGGCTACACCGCTGCCGTCTACGCCGCACGCGCCAACCTCAACCCGCTGCTGATCACCGGCATCGCCCAGGGCGGTCAGCTGATGACCACCACCGAAGTGGACAACTGGCCGGCCGATGTGCACGGGGTGCAGGGTCCCGACCTGATGCAACGCTTCCAGCAACACGCCGAACGCTTCAACACCGACATCGTGTTCGATCACATCAACACGGTCGACTTCTCCAAGCGCCCCTTCGTGCTCAAGGGCGACAGCGGCGAATACAGCTGCGACGCGCTGATCATCGCCACCGGCGCATCGGCCAAGTACCTGGGCCTGCCATCTGAAGAGGCCTTCATGGGCAAGGGCATCTCGGCCTGCGCCACCTGCGATGGCTTCTTCTACCGTGGCCAGGACGTGGGCGTGGTTGGCGGCGGCAACACCGCCGTGGAAGAGGCGCTGTACCTGTCCAACATCGCGCGCAAGGTCACGCTGATCCACCGCCGAGACACGTTCAAGGCAGAAGCCATCATGATCGACAAGCTGATGGACAAGGTCAAAGAAGGCAAGATCGAGCTGAAGCTGCACAGCGTGCTCGACGAGGTGCTGGGTGACCCCATGGGCGTGACCGGCGTGCGCCTGAAAAACGTGCAGACCGGCGCCACCGAAGAGCTGGCGGTCAAAGGCTGCTTCATCGCCATCGGCCACAGCCCCAACACCGAGATCTTCCGGGGCCAGCTGGACATGAAGGACGGCTACATCGTCACCCAGTCCGGCAACAACGGCATGGCCACCATGACCAGCGTGCCCGGCATCTTCGCCGCTGGCGATGTGCAGGACCACATCTACCGCCAGGCCATCACCAGCGCCGGCACCGGCTGCATGGCTGCGCTCGACGCACAGCGCTTCCTGGAAAATTCGTAACCCCCCCGCCGCGCTGCGCGCATCCCCCCTCTGGCGCCTTCGGCTTGGGAAGGGGGCGACACCTGCGGCCGGGCAAAGCCCGTTCAGCGGCGCCTCTGGAACGAAGGCACTTCGCTGCGTCCATTCCTGGGAAAGAAGGCGCCTCGCGCCGCCGGTCGGCGTTTCTGGCAGCGCCCTGCGGGATTGCATATAATCGTTGGCTTTGCTGCGAACAACCTTCTGGCTGTGCGTTGCGAATTCAGGGTTACCGCCACCCTTTTTTCTGGCGAGGTGAGGCCCCTACCGCACGGGTAGCGGCCGTTTGATAAATCGGAGTGTCCTCATGGCACGCGTCTGCGACGTCACGGGCAAGAAGCCCATGGTCGGGAACAACGTTTCCCACGCCAACAACAAAACCAAGCGCCGGTTCCTGCCGAACCTGCAATACCGCCGTTTCTGGGTCGAGAGCGAGAACCGCTGGGTTCGTCTGCGCGTTTCGGGTGCTGCCCTGCGCCTGATCGACAAGAACGGTATCGACGCTGTGCTCGCCGACCTGCGCGCACGTGGCCAGGCATAAGGAGCTCACACCATGGCAACCAAAGGCGGACGCGAAAAGATCAAGCTGGAATCCACTGCGGGTACCGGCCACTTCTACACCACCACCAAGAACAAGAAGACCACGCCCGAGAAGATGTTGATCAAGAAATTTGATCCGAAAGCTCGCAAGCACGTCGACTACAAGGAAATCAAGCTGAAGTGATTCGGCACTGATTCCGGGTTATCCCGACAAAAAAGCCGCTGTTTCCACAGCGGCTTTTTTGTTGTCCGCACCGCTTGCGCGGCGCGGGTTGAAGGCACATCGCTCAGGCGCGGGCAGAGCGCAGCTGGATGGAGAAGTCGCGCAGGGCCGCAATGCCGCTCTCTTCGGCACGGCGGCACCAGGCCTGCAGATCGGCGGCCAGTTGCTCACGCGTGGCGTTGGTGCCGGTCCATAGAGCACGCAGTTCCTCGCGCATGGTGACCATCTTCTCCAGTACCGGATGCTCTGCCAGCGCCCGCTCCAGCTGGGGTTTGACTTCCGCAGGAACCTTGTCGTTATCGCGGTGCAGCCAGCGGCGGGCCGCCTGCAGCACCGCGGTGTCCGCGCTGCGCGACTTCACCCCGTCCAGCTCGCGCTGGCAGGCGGCGCGCATTTCGCGTGCGTAGCCATCCATGACCTCGTAACGGTTGGCGATGATCGCTTCCAGCGTCTTTTCGTCAGCCACCGGCTTCACATCGCCAAAAGCCATCTTGGGCGGCAGCTTCTTGACCGTGGCCAGCCCCAGGGACTGAAGGATGCTGATGTACAGCCAGCCGATATCGAACTCGTAGGGTTTGACCGACAGCTTGGCGGAGGTCGGGTAGGTGTGGTGGTTGTTGTGCAGCTCTTCGCCGCCGATGATGATGCCCCAGGGGGAGATGTTGGTGCTGGCGTCGGTGGCTTCAAAGTTGCGGTAACCCCACCAGTGACCAATGCCGTTGATGATGCCAGCCGCGGTGATCGGAATCCAGGCCATCTGCAGCGCCCAGACCGACAGGCCCAGTGCACCGAACAGCGCCACGTCGATGATCAGCATCAGCGCCACGCCCAGCACCGAATGGCCGGTGTAGACGTTGCGCTCCATCCAGTCGTCGGGGGTGTTGTGACCGTATCGGTCCAGGGTTTCCTGGTTCTTGGTTTCGGCGCGGTACAGCTCGGCACCTTGCCAGAACACCTTTTTGATGCCGAACACCACCGGGCTATGGGGATCGCCGTCGCGCTCGCACTTGGCGTGGTGCTTGCGGTGCACGGCGGTCCACTCCTTGGTGACCTGACCGGTGGTCATCCAGAGCCAGAACCGGAAAAAGTGCGACGCAATCGGGTGCAGGTCCAGCGAACGGTGCGCCGAGTGGCGGTGCAGGTAGATGGTGACGCTGGCGATGGTGATGTGGGTCATCACCAGGGCGGCGATGAGCACCTGCCACCAGTGAGCGCCCGTGAGCCCCTGGGACAAAAAGGCCACAAGGCCATCCAACAAGTCGGACACAAAGGTATCGGACGAATTCATTCGGTTCCTAGCAAAGTCGCCCAGAGAAGGCGAAGAGGTCGCACCACAAAGCCCGGCGGACGGAGCATAAAAAAACGCAATTTTACTGGCGCACCCGGTTTTTGACCAATGGGACCAGCGGGTACCGCCCCTCCGGAAAGACCCTGAAGGGGCGCTGAAGTTCAGGGTTTTTTCTGCCACACAGCGGCAAAGAACCCGTCGGTACCATGCCGATGCGGCCACAGGCGCAGGAAGCGGCCATCCTCACCGCTGCTCAGCGCAGGCGCCTGATCGACGTGCGCCTCGGCCAGCAACTGGGCCACCGAAAGGGGCTGGAAGTCCAAATGTGCCGCCGAAAAGGCCGCGACCACCGCCTCGTCTTCCTGTGGCAAAGGGCTGCAGGTGGCATAGACCAGGCGACCGCCGGGTTTGAGCAGGCGCGCGGCACTGGTCAGGATGCGCTGCTGCAGTTCGGCCAGCGCCGCCACGGTCTCGGGCGTCTGGCGCCACTTCAGGTCGGGGCTGCGGCGCAGCGTCCCCAGGCCCGAACAAGGCGCGTCGACCAAGACACGGTCAAGCTTGCCGGCCAAGCGCTTGATGCGCTCGTCGCGCTCGTGCGCGATGGCCACCGGGTGCACGTTGGACAGACCGCTGCGCGCCAGCCGGGGCTTGATGGCTTCGAGGCGGTGGCCGGAGGTGTCGAAGGCGTAGAGACGGCCGGTGTTCTTCATGGCCGCGCCCAGGGCCAGGGTCTTGCCGCCGGCGCCGGCGCAGAAGTCGGCCACCATCTCACCACGTTTGGGCGCCAGCAGCAGCGCCAGCAGCTGGGAACCCTCGTCTTGCACCTCCACCTCGCCGCTGATGAAGGCGGGCAGCTTGGACAGGTTGGGCTTGCCCTGCAGGCGGATGCCCAGAGGCGAGTACGGCGTGGCCTGTGCCGGCAGCCCGGCGGCCTGCAACTCGGCCAGCACCGCCTCGCGCTTTTTCTTCATGGCGTTGACGCGCAGGTCCAGCGGAGCGTGCTGGTTCAGGCTGGCGGCCAGGGCATCGAATTCGCCCCCCACCTGCTCGCGCAGGGCCGCGGCCAGCCATTCGGGCAGGTTGTGACGGTGCGGGGCCATCAGGTCGGCGTCGGTGACCTTGTCGCAGGCGTCCAGCCAAGTCTTTTCGGGCTCGGTCAGCGCACTCTTGAGGAAGTCGCGGTCACCCGGAAAGCCGAGGATGGCCAGGCGGCGCCACTTGGAACCGCTGCCCGAGCGGGCCAGCGATTCGAAGCGCAGACGCTCGCGCAGCACGGCGAATACCGTGTCGGACAACGTGGCGCGTTCGCGCGGCCCCAGCGATTTGTTCTCGCGGAAATGGCGGGCCACCACGGCGTCGGCCGGGTGGTCGAACTTGAAGACTTTTTCAATGAGACTGGCGATTTCGTCCAGCAGGGCTTTGGGATGCATCCTCGTATTGTCCCACCGGGGATAATCGAGGGTTATGTCCGACATCGCCCAACAGGTGCAGCGCCGCCGCACCTTCGCCATCATTTCGCACCCCGACGCGGGTAAGACCACCCTGACCGAGAAGCTGCTGCTGTTCTCGGGCGCCATCAACATCGCCGGTTCGGTCAAGGCGCGCAAGGCTGCGCGCCACGCCACGTCCGACTGGATGGAGATCGAAAAGCAGCGCGGCATCTCGGTCGCGTCCTCGGTGATGCAGATGGAGTACCGCGACTGCGTCATCAACCTGCTCGACACCCCGGGCCACCAGGACTTTTCGGAAGACACCTACCGCGTGCTCACCGCCGTGGACGCTGCGCTCATGGTGATCGACGCCGGCAACGGCGTGGAGCCACAGACGCGGCGCCTGCTGCAGGTCTGCCGGGCGCGCAACACGCCCATCCTGACCTTTGTCAACAAGATGGACCGAGAGGTGAAGTCCCCGCTGGACCTGATGGACGAGATCGAGCGCGAGCTGGGCATGACCGTGGTGCCCTTCACCTGGCCGGTGGGCATGGGCAAGATGTTCCGCGGCGTGTACGACCGCCGCGAGGACCAGATGCGCGTGTTCGCCGCCGGTGAAGACCGCCGCGGGGGTGACGAAGAGGTGCTGGCCGGACTGGACAACGCCGAGAGCGCCAGCCGCTTCGGCATGGAATGGGCCGCCGCCAAGGACGAGCTGGAACTGGTCGAAGGCGCTTCGCCCTCGTTTGACAAGCAGGCCTTTCTAGAAGGCCACCAGACGCCCATGCTGTTCGGCTCGGCCGTCAACAACTTCGGCGTGCGCGAGGTGCTGGACGCGCTGGTCGATCTGGCCCCGCAGCCGGGCGCCAAGGCTGCGATCCAGCGCGTGGTCGAGCCAGTCGAACCCAAGTTCAGTGGCGTGGTCTT
>NZ_JBPCSJ010000025.1:0-2207 GCF_051007235.1 Hydrogenophaga sp.
CCACCCACCTGACCCGACAGGGCTTTGATGGCAGTCCACTTGCTGGTGTAGCGCTGGGCGTCGGCCATGGCGGTCTGCCACAGCTGGCGCTCTTGATCATCGGTGACCAGCGGCTCGTAGGCCTTGAAGTTCTGCGCCAGCTGGGCCTGCAGCTTGTCGATCTCCGCCTCCAGCGCCAGCATGCGCGTGGGATCTTCGGACACCAGGTGGTTGTACTCCAGACGGCGCAGGTTGAGCGACTGGGACTTGATGTCACCCAGGGCCTGCAGCGCAGGCACCGAGTTTTCGGTCACGTACAGCATGCGCTCGTTGATGTTGCGCATGGCGCTGACCGCGGTGGCGCCCAGGGTGATGGTCAGCGCCAGCACCAGGCCGAACGCCAGGGTCAGCCGGTGGCCCAGTTTGAGATTGGAGAGAAACGTCATGGATGTCTCGCTAGGTTGGGGTTGGCGCTGGGAAAGGGGGCCGACTTCAGCGCGCGCCAGCGCCGGAGAGCTTGAAAACGGAAACGGTCTGCACCATGTGCTCGGCCTGCTGGCGCAGGCCAGCAGCGGCGGCGGCGCTTTGCTCGACCAGCGCGGCGTTCTGCTGCGTGGCCTGGTCCATCTGGCGCACGGCTTCGCTCACGCGCGCCACACCGGCGCTCTGCTCGCTGCTGGCGTGGCTGATCTCACCCACGATGTCGGTCACGCGCTGGATCGACTGCACGATCTGCTGCATGGTCGAACCGGCCTGGTCCACCTGCGCCGTGCCCTGCTCCACGCGCTCCACACTGGCGTTGATGAGCTGCTTGATTTCTTTGGCCGCCTCGGCGCTGCGCTGCGCCAGGCTGCGCACCTCGCCGGCCACCACGGCAAAGCCGCGGCCCTGTTCGCCGGCGCGGGCCGCCTCCACCGCGGCGTTGAGCGCCAGGATGTTGGTCTGGAACGCGATGCCGTCGATGGTGCCGATGATGTCGTTGATCTTGCGGCTGCTGTCGTTGATGTCTTTCATGGTCTGCACCACCTGGCCAACCACCTCGCCACCCTGCATGGCCACGCGGCTGGCGCTGGCGGCCAGTTCGCTGGCCTGGCGGGCGCTGTCGGCGTTCTGCTGCGCGGTGTGGCCCAGCGTGACGGTGGTCGAGCTGGTGTCTTCCAGCGCCGAGGCCTGCTGCTCGGTGCGACCCGAGAGGTCTTCGTTGCCCTGGGCGATCTCGGTGCTGGCGGTGGCCACGGTCTGGGCGCTGCCGCGCACATCGGCCACCACGCGGGCCAGCGAGGCCTGCATGTCGCCCAGCGCGGCCAGCAGCGGCGAGAACTCGTCCTTGCCGTCGTCGCGCACGGCGGTGCTCAGGTCGCCGTCGCGCACGCGCACGGCCGCGCCCTGGGCCAGGGCCACGCGGCGGCGCAACTGGCCCGCCACCCAGGCCGAGAACGCCAGCAGCGCCACAGCGATCACCGCCACCAGCGACAGCAGCGCGGTGGACGTGGTGCCAATGGTGTCCTGGATGCTCTGGATGTCGCTCGCCAGCGCTGCTTCCTGGTAGTTCACGCCCTCGTCGAGCACCTTGAGCACTTGGTTGCGGGCCGGGATGGTTTCATCGACCAGAAAGGCAAAGGCCTGGTCGCGCTGACCAGCCTGGATCAGGGCGACGTTTTTTTCAGCGATGACCCAGAACGCCCCCATCAGCGGCGGCAGTTGCGCGAACTGCTGCTTGCCCTGTTCGGTGTAGAGGCCGTCCTCGTAGCGCTTCATCATGTCGGCGATGAGCTGGCGCTTGACGTTGATGTCGGCCAGCGATGCATCGCGTTCGACCGGGGTGCGCGCCAGCATGGCGTGGCGCAGCTGCAGCGAAGCGCGTGTCACCGCCAGCTCCATTTCGGACATGGCGTTGAGCTGTGGCGCCCGCACCTTTTCGGTCTTTTCGGCCTTGGCGCTGGCGTCGCTCAGGTTGACGTAGGCAAACGCCGCCAGCGCGGCCAAAGCCAGCGACACGGCGATGCTCAGCGTGTACAGGCGTTTGGCAATGCCAAAGCCGGTGGCATGGGTGTTCATGGGTGTTCCGATGGTTGGGGCGCCTGGACCATCCACACCCGCAGGGACGCCCGCCCATGGATGCACCGATCTGTGCGCACTGACCCCCGAGAGGGGTGTGGACTTGCGATCGTCACCACCACTATCGGCGCACCCCGGCGCATCTGAAGTGCGAAAAAAGGGTGCATTTC
>NZ_JBPCSJ010000026.1:0-3357 GCF_051007235.1 Hydrogenophaga sp.
GTACTTCTCCACCAGCACCGCGTCGCTGCCGAAGCTGTTGATCGCTTCGCGCTGGCAGCTCGCCAGCGCAGCGGCGAAGTCCTCGGCCTTGTCCACGGCCCGCATGCCCTTGCCGCCACCGCCCGCGCTGGCCTTGATCAGCACCGGGTAGCCGATGCGGTCGGCCTCGCGCTGCAACAGCGCAGGGTCCTGGTCGGCGCCGTGGTAGCCGGGCACCAGCGGCACACCAGCGCTTTCCATCAGCCGCTTGGATTCGGCCTTCAGCCCCATGGCCTGGATAGCCGAGGACGGCGGGCCGATGAAGACCAGACCGGCGTTGGCGCAAGCGTCGGCAAAGGCCTCGTTCTCGCTCAGGAAGCCGTAACCGGGGTGGATGGCCTGCGCGCCCGTGGCCTGCGCGGCGGCGATGATGCGCTCCCACTGCAGATAACTCTCTTTGGGCGCGCTGCCACCCACGTGCACGGCCTCGTCGCAGGCCGCCACGTGCTTGGCGTCGGCGTCGGCGTCGGAATACACGGCCACGGTGCGCACGCCCAGGCGGCGGGCGGTGGCGGCAACGCGGCAGGCGATTTCGCCGCGGTTGGCGATGAGGATCTTGTTAAACATGGGCAGCTCCCGCGGCGAACTCGCCTGCACACGCTGCGCGTGTCATGCAATTTGAAGAAACGCCCGCGATGCGGCCGTTTTCGCCGCGGTTGGCGATGAGGATTTTCTGGAACATGGCAGGGTCCTAGGCAGGTGCAGAAGCGGAGGAAAAGAGATCACGCAGGCGGCGCAGCGCCGCGCGCAGGAACTTGAAGAGCAGCCAGGTGGTGAACCACATGACCAGCACAGCGACGACCACCACGCCGCCAAAAATCAGCGGCTGATTCGTGGCCAGCCAGACGATGCCGATCACCAGACCGTCTTCGAGCAGGCTCATGGCCACGTTGGAGAACGGCTCGGGCGAGGTGTTGATGGCCGCGCGGGAAGTGGTCTTGGCGGCCTGCGCGGTGGCGGCCAGGCTGCCGCCCAGCAGCGCACCCACGATGGCCATGGTGCCGCTGTCGGCCCCCAGCGCACCGGCGGCCAGCGCGGCGCCGGCGGGGATGCGGATCACGCTGTTGAACAGGTCCCACAGCGAGTCGAGGCCCGGGATCTTGTCGGCGAAGAACTCCACAAACAGCAGCGCGCCGCTGGTGGCCAGCAAGGCCGGGTGTTGCAGCACCTGCAGACCCTCGGGCAGCGGTATCCAGCCGATCCAGCCCGCGATGCCGACGATGAACACCACCGCGTAGAGCCGGAAACCACTGGCCCAGCCGAGCGCGGCGGCCAGGGCCAGCAGGCTGGGCATGTCCATCTGGCTGGCGGCGGCGCTCACGCCCTCGACCACGACACCGCCCATCTGCACCCCGGCGTCGGCCGCCTGCTGGCCGGCCTGGGCACCGAAGCCCCTGAGCCATTCGACAAAAGACGTCCAGATGCTGGTGTCCATGAGCGGTCTTCCTGAAATGGAAGGGCCAGATTACCCCGCCAGCCAGGCGGGTTTGCGCTTCTGCAGAAAAGACGCCACGCCTTCGCGTCCTTCGTCGCTAGCGCGGATGTCGGCGATGCCTTCCACCGTCGCGGCGATCAGCGCGTCGTCGATGGTGCGTTCGGCCACGTCCTGCACCAGCCGCTTGCAGGCTTTGACCGCGGCCGGGCTGGCGCTGACCAGGGCCTGGGCGAGTTCGCCCACCTTCGCGTCCAGTTGGTCCGCATCCACCAGTTCGTGCACGAAGCCGATGCGGTGCGCCTCGTCGGCGGAAAAGCGCTCGGCGGTGAGGAAGTAACGGTGCGCGGCCCGTGCGCCCATGGCGCGGATCACGTAGGGGCTGATGGTGGCCGGGATCAGGCCCAGCTTGACCTCGCTCAGGCAGTAGGTCGCGGTGCGCACGCTCACGGCCATGTCGCAGGCGGCCACCAGGCCCATGCCGCCGGCGAACACGTCGCCCTGCACCGCCGCAATCGTCGGTTTGGGACATTCGTAGATGGCCTTCAACATCGCGGCGAGCTGGCCGGCGTCGGCCACGTTCTCGTCGCGCGTGTAGTCGGCCATGCGGCGCATCCAGTTCAGGTCGGCGCCGGCGCAGAAGGCCGGGCCCTCGGCGGCCAGCACCACGGCGCGCACGTCGTCGCGCGCGCCGACCGACTCGAACGCGGCTTTGAGTTCCTGGATCACTTCGTCGTTGAAAGCGTTGCGCACTTCCGGGCGGGTCAGCGTGATGCGGGCGATGCGGTCCTGCACCGCGATGGTCAGGGCTGTGCTCATGGTTTCTGGGCTTCCAATTGCAAGTGGTACACCCAGTCCAGCTCGGGGCCGGGCTGGCCCAGCGCGGTGAGCGCGGCGGTGATCTGGCCGCGGTGGTGGGTGGCGTGGTTGAACACGTGCGCCAGCGTGGCCGCGAACGGCAGCGACTGCGGCACGCCTTTCATGGTTTTGTAGTCCAGGTTGCCGTCAAACCGCTCGGCCGGCCAGGTGGCGATCAGGTGTTCCCAGTTGGCGGCACCGCCTTTGATGGCCTGGCCGAGACGGGCGCGGTCGGGTTCGATTTCCGCGTCCAGTGCCAGCAGCGGCGAAGCGCCTTTGGAAAAACGCGCGTACCAGAGCAGGTGCTCGCCCACCAGCAGGTGGTTGAGCGTGCCGTGGATGCTCTTGAAGAACAGGCCGCAGTCCTTGCGGTAATCGTCATCGGACACGCGCGAGACCGCGTCCAGCAGCCGGTGCGTGGCCCAGACGTGGTAACGCGCCTGGCGGGTGAAGTGGGCGATCGGGTCCATGGCGGTGCTCACATGCGGAACAGGCCGAACTTGGTTTCCGGGATCGGCGCATTGAGTGAAGCGCTCAACCCCAGCGCCAGCACGCGTCGCGTGTCGGCCGGGTCGATCACGCCGTCGTCCCACAGGCGGGCGGTGGCGTAGTAGGGGTGGCCCTGCACCTCGTACTGTTCCTTGATCGGCGCCTTGAACGCGGCCTCTTCTTCCGCGCTCCAGCTGCCGCCCTTGGCTTCGATGCCGTCGCGCTTCACGGTGGCGAGCACGCTCGCGGCCTGCTCGCCGCCCATCACCGAGATCCGGGCGTTGGGCCACATCCACAGGAACCGCGGGTCGTAGGCGCGGCCGCACATGCCGTAGTTGCCGGCGCCGAACGAGCCGCCGATGACCACGGTGAACTTCGGGACCACCGAGCAGGCCACCGCGGTGACCAGCTTGGCGCCGTCGCGGGCGATGCCCTTGTTCTCGTACTCCCGGCCGACCATGAAGCCGGTGATGTTCTGCAGGAACACCAGCGGGATGCCGCGCTGGTTGCACAGCTCGATGAAGTGCGCGCCCTTCAGC
>NZ_JBPCSJ010000027.1:0-2308 GCF_051007235.1 Hydrogenophaga sp.
ATCTGGATCGGCGTCATGCCCAACGAGCACACCAACGTGATCGGCCTGTCCAAGTACGCGCGCCTGGCCGAATGGATCATGGGCCGCCCGCAGATCCAGGAAGAGGCCGTGGTGCAACTGGCCGACCTGATCCAGGAAAAGACGCAGCCCGACGGTCTGGCCATTGTCATGGAGGCCAGCCACTACTGCATGTCGTGGCGCGGTGTCAAGGACATGGACAGCAAGATGATCAACTCGGTCATGCGCGGCGTGTTCCTCAAGGATTCCAACCTGCGCCGCGAATTCCTCTCGCTCATTCCCCGCAACTCCTGATCGCCCCACACCATGCTGGTACGCCTGCTTTATGTCAGCCGCGCGGTGGACAAGGACTGCTCCAAGTCCGCCATCGATTCCATCCTGGAAGCCTCGCGCTCCCACAACCTGAACAACGGCATCACCGGCGTGCTGTGCTACGGCGGCGGGGTGTTCCTGCAGGCCATCGAAGGCGGGCGTGATGCCGTCAACCGGCTCTACAACCACATCGCAGCCGACGCACGCCATTCCGACGTGGTCCTGCTGCACTACGAAGAAATCTCCGAGCGTCGCTTCGGTGGCTGGACCATGGGCCAGGTCAACTTGTCCAAACTCAACACGTCCATCGTGCTCAAGTATTCGGAGAAGCCCGAGTTCGATCCCTACAGCGTCTCGGGCAAGGTCTCGCTGGCGCTGCTGGAAGAACTGATGGCCACGGCCAGCATCATCGGTCGTGCCTAGGGCATGACGCCCCCACGCTCCGCCGCTGCGCGGGTCGCTGCCCCCCGTGGGGGCTGTTTCGCCTTGGGGCGGCCCTGCGGCGAAACGGCTAACGAGCCTTGACTTCCCTGCTGGGCTGCGACTTCAGCAGCGCACCCTCCCGTCGCAAACCCATCACCCTGGCCATCGGTCGTACTGACCGGGGGCGGGTGGTGCTCGAACGCCTCGAAATCTTCGAAACCCTGGACGCCTGGGCCGTTCGCCTGGGCCAGCCCGGCCCCTGGGTAGGCGGGTTCGATCTGCCCTTTGGCCTGCCGCGCGAGCTGGTTCAAACCTTGGGTTGGCCCACCGACTGGGCGGCCTGCATGGCGCACTACGCCAGCCTCAGCCGTGAGCAGATCCGCGACGCCTTCGCCGCCTTCTGTGACGCCCGGCCGGTGGGCGGCAAGTTCGCCCACCGGGCGACCGATGGCCCGGCGGGCTCCAGCCCCAGCATGAAATGGGTGAACCCGCCGGTGGCGTTCATGCTGCACGCCGGTGTGCCGCGGCTGCGGGCCGCCGGCGTCAGTTTCCCGGGGCTGGCCGCCGGTGATCCGGACCGTGTGGCGCTCGAGGCCTACCCCGGCCTGTTGGCGCGCAGCGTGCTGGGCAGCACCAGCTACAAAAGCGACGACAAAGCCAAGCAGACGCCCGAGCGGCTGATCGCCCGCAAGACCCTGCTCGATGCGCTGGAAGCCGGGCAGGCCCCTTTGCTGCACAGTGCTGGCTTGCGACTGAAGCTCAGCCACGCGCAGCGCGACGACCTGGCCGCCGACCCCTCTGGCGACCGGCTGGACGCGGTACTCTGTCTGCTGCAGGCGGCCTGGGCGCAGCACCAGCACGCGCAAGGGCATGCCCGCTATGGTTTGCCAGAAGCCGACCCGCTGGAAGGCTGGATCGTCAGCGCCTGACCGCGCTGGGCGGTGGCCCATGCAAACGTTCGCAGGGCTTGCGGCGACCCGCCCGCTGCCTTTAAGCTGCGACGACTTGCCGGAGGGGCCGAATGCAGACTGTGCAGTCCGATGTTCACGTGCGCACCGAAGCGCCAGCCGATGTGGCGGCCATCCGGGTCGTCATTGAGGACGCGTTCCGCGAGCACCCGCACAGCCGCCAGACCGAAGCCCAGGTGGTGGATGCCCTGCGCCGTGCCGGTGGCCTGAGCCTGTCGCTGGTGGCCCACCGGGCCGGGCAGGTGGTGGGACACGCCGCTTTTGCGCCCATCGGCATCACGGGCGATGCCCCTGGCTGGCACAGCCTGGGTCCCCTGTCGGTCGCTACCGCAGCGCAAGGTGCGGGCGTTGGCACGGCCCTGGTCTGGCATGGGCTGCGGACCATGCGGCAGCTGGGTGCGGCCGGCTGTGTGGTGCTGGGCGAGCCGGCGTACTACGGTCGCGTTGGTTTTCGCGCCACGCCGGCGCTACGGCTCGAAGGGGCGCCGCCGGGCTGCTTTCTGGTGCGGCCGTTCGAGCGCCTGATCCCCATGGGCACGGTGCGCTATCACCCGGCGTTCGACCTGGTCGAGCCCAGCGACTGGACC
>NZ_JBPCSJ010000028.1:0-3230 GCF_051007235.1 Hydrogenophaga sp.
AGCCATCGGCGCCACCCTGGGCATCAGCGGCGAACAGGTGCGCGAGCGCCTGCAGGCCATGCTGGACGCCGGGCTGATCCGGCGCATCGGCGCCGTGCCCAACCACTACCGCCTGGGCTTCACCGCCAACGGCATGAGCGTCTGGGACGTGGCCGATGACCGCGTCGATCAACTCGGTGAACAGATCGGCCAGCTGCCCTTCGTGAGCCACTGCTACCGCCGCCCGCGCCGCGCCCCGGTCTGGAACTACAACCTGTTCGCCATGTTGCACGGCCGCTCGCGCGAAGAGGTCGAGGACCAAGCGCAGCAATTGGCGGCCCTGCTCGGCGACGCCTGCCGGGCACACGACATCCTTTACTCGACAGCCATCTTGAAAAAGACCGGGCTGCGGATTTCCGAAAGCTGAGAACCATGTTCCGCATCAGCCAGTACCTGCGCGAACTCGCGCAAGCCGAACAGACCGGGCAATGGCCCGCCGCCAGCCGCCGTGGGTCGGGCACAGCGCCCGGACCTGTGGTCATCTGGAATCTCATCAGGCGCTGCAACCTCACCTGCAAACATTGCTACGCCCTGTCCGCCGACCACGACTACGCGGGCGAGCTGAACTGGCGCGAGGTCTGCACCGTGATGGACGACCTCCAGGCCTTCCACGTGCCGGTGCTCATCCTTTCCGGTGGCGAGCCGCTGATGCGGCCGGACCTCTTCGACATCGCCGAGCGCGCCAAGCGCATGGGCTTCTACACCGGCCTGTCCACCAACGGCACGCTGATCGACCGCCCCATGGCCGACCGCATTGCAGCACAGCGCTTCGACTACGTGGGCATCAGCCTGGACGGTCTGCGCGACACACACGACAAGTTCCGCCGGCTCGAAGGCGCCTTCGACCGCAGCCTGGTCGCCTTGCGACTGCTGCGCGAGCGCGGCGTGAAGGTCGGTCTGCGCTACACCATGACCGCGCTCAACGCCCACGACTTCGCGCCGCTGCTCGACCTGATGCGCGCCGAGCGGGTCAACAAGTTCTATTTCTCGCACCTCAACTACGCCGGTCGCGGCAACATCCACCGCGGCAAGGACGCGCAGTTCCAGTCCACCCGCGACGCGCTGGACCTGCTGTACGAACGCGCCTGGCAGGCCGCGCGCGACGGCTTGGACGAGGAGTACGTGACCGGCAACAACGACGCCGACGGGCCCTACCTGCTGCAGTGGGTGGCGCAGCGCTTCCCGCGCTGGACCGAGGCCCTGCGCGAACGCCTGGTGACCTGGGGCGGCAACGCCAGCGGCGTCAACGTGGCCAACATCGACAACCTCGGCGAAGTCCACCCCGACACCATGTGGTGGCACCACGCGCTGGGCAATGTGCGCCAGCGCCCGTTCTCGCAGATCTGGATGGACACGTCCGACCCGCTCATGGCCGGGCTCAAGGCCAGCCCGCGCCCGGTCGAAGGCCGCTGCGCACAGTGCCGGCACTTCGCCATCTGCGGCGGCAACACCCGCACGCGCGCCCAGCAGCTCACCGGCAACCCCTGGGCCGAAGACCCGGGCTGTTACCTCACGGACGAGGAGATCGGCCTGCCGGAGGGGTCTGCCGCGACCGCCCCGCGCCGCGCCACCATCCTGCTGCAGGAGGTGGACCATGCGTGAACAACCCTCCAGCCGCTGGACCGAACTCCTGGCCGACCTGGCCCGCGCCACGCTGGTGGCCGGCCTGTTCTGGATGGGCCTGGACATGGCCGCCGCGCAGGCCGCCGCGCCAGCGCCCCAGGCCTCGGTCACCCCTGCCGCGCTGTACCAGCAGCACTGCGCGGTCTGCCATGGCGAACAGCGCACCGGCGCCATGGGCCCGGCCCTGCTGCCCGAAAGCCTGGAACGCCTGCGCCCGGCCGAAGCGCTCAAGGTCATCCAGCAGGGCCGCCCCGCGACGCAGATGCCCGGTTTTGCCCAGCAACTGAGTGCCGAGGAGATCGGTGCGCTGGCAGCCCACATCCGTACCCCGGTGCTGCCCATGCCGCGCTGGACCGAGGCCGACATCCGCGCCTCGCGCACGTTCAACGCACCGCCGGCCAACGAGCCCGCGAAGCCGCTGTGGAGCGCCGACCCCATGAACCTGTTCGTGGTGGTGGAGGGTGGCGACCACCACATCAGCCTGCTCGACGGCGACCGGTTCGAGGTCATCACCCGCTTTGCCAGCCGCTTCGCGCTGCACGGCGGCCCCAAGTTCACGCCCGACGGCCGCTACGTGTTCTTCGGTTCGCGCGACGGCTGGATCACCAAGTACGACCTCTGGCGCCTGCGTGTGGTGGCCGAGGTGCGCGCCGGCCTGAACATGCGCAACGTGGCCGTGAGCGGCGACGGGAAGTGGGTCATGGCGGCCAACTACCTGCCGCACAGCGTGGTGCTGTTCGACGCCGACCTGAACCTGCGGAAAACCTATGCCGCCGCCACGCTGGACGGCAAGGCCACGTCACGCGTGTCGGCCGTGTACGACGCCACGCCGCGCAACAGCTTCGTGGTCGCGCTCAAGGACATTCCCGAGCTCTGGGAAATCTCCTACGACCCGAAGGCTGATCCGATCTACGACGGCCTGGTGCACGACTACAAGATGGGCGAAGCGATCGCCAAGCCTGGCTTCCTGGGCGTGCGCCGCACGCCGCTGGACGAACCGCTGGACGACTTTTTTTTCGACCAGAGCTATCGCCACGCACTCGGTGCCACCCGTCCGAAGACGGGTGATGGCGCGGCCACCGCGCAGGTGGTCAACCTCGACGCCCGCCGCAAGATCGCCGACCTGCCCATCGCCGGCATGCCGCACCTGGGCTCGGGCATCACCTTCGCCTGGAACGGCAGATCCGTGCTGGCCTCGCCGAATTTGAAGGGCGGCGCCATCGACGTGATCGACATGAAGACCTGGAAACCGGTCGCCACCATTCCCACGCCCGGCCCCGGCTTCTTCATGCGCAGCCACGAGAACAGCCGCTACGCCTGGACCGTCTCGATGATGAGCCCCACCGCCAAGGACACCATGACCCTCATCGACAAGACCACGCTGCAGCCCGTGGCCACGGTGCGGGAGCCGGGAAAGACCCTGGCCCACATCGAGTTCACCAAGGACGGCCAGTACGCGCTGGCCAGCGTCTGGGAAATGGACGGCGCGCTCATCGTCTACGACGCCGCCACCCTAAAGGAAGTCAAGCGCCTGCCCATGAGCAAGCCGGTGGGCAAGTACAACGTGT
>NZ_JBPCSJ010000029.1:0-2940 GCF_051007235.1 Hydrogenophaga sp.
CTCCGATCCGTTCTACCGCAACGGCCCGAACGACCAGGGCGTGGGCTGGAACGTGCTGGCCTCGCTGCAGCGCGTGGCCATCGGCTTCGGCATGGCAGCGCTCGTCGGCATCCCGGCCGGCTTCGCCATCGGCCGCTCGGTGTTCCTCTCGCGCATGTTCAACCCGCTGATCAGCCTCCTGCGCCCGGTGTCTCCGCTGGCCTGGCTGCCGATCGGTCTGCTGGTGTTCAAGGGCGCCAACCCGGCCGCCATCTGGACCATCTTCATCTGCTCGATCTGGCCCATGGTCATCAACACCGCGGTGGGCGTGCAGCGCGTGCCGCAGGACTACATGAACGTGGCCCGCGTGCTCAACCTCAGCGAATGGAAGATCTTCACCAAGATCCTGTTCCCCGCCGTGCTGCCCTACTTGCTGACCGGCGTGCGCCTGGCCGTCGGCACCGCCTGGCTGGTGATCGTGGCCGCTGAGATGCTGACCGGCGGCGTGGGCATCGGCTTCTGGGTCTGGGACGAGTGGAACAACCTCAACGTGTCCAGCATCATCATCGCCATCTTCGTGATCGGCATCGTCGGCCTGCTGCTGGAGTTCGCGCTCATCAAGTTGGCCTCCCTCTTCACCTTTGAGGAAGTGAAAGCATGAACACGAAGTACATCGACATCCAGAACGTGGAACAGACCTTCAAGACCAAGAATGGCAACTTCCCGGCGCTGCGCGACATCCACCTCACCGTCGCCAAGGGCGAGTTCGTGGCGCTGATCGGCCACTCGGGCAGCGGCAAATCCACGCTGCTGAACCTGATCGCCGGCCTGACCACACCCACCAGCGGTGTGCTGCTGTGCGCCGACAAGGAAATCGCCGGCCCCGGCCCCGAGCGCGCGGTGGTGTTCCAGAACCATTCGCTGCTGCCCTGGCTGACCTGCTTCGAGAACATCTACCTGGCCGTGGAGCGCGTGTTTGCCGCCACCGAAAGCAAGGCGCAACTCAAGCAACGCACGAACGACGCGCTGGCCCTGGTCGGCCTGACGCCCGCGGCGCAGAAGCGCCCCGGCGAAATCTCGGGCGGCATGAAACAGCGCGTGGGCATCGCCCGCGCCCTGTCGATGGAGCCCAAGGTGCTGCTGATGGACGAGCCCTTCGGCGCACTCGATGCGCTGACCCGCGCCAAGCTGCAGGACGAGCTGCTGGAGATCGTCGCCAAGACCCAGGCCACCGTGGTCATGGTCACCCATGACGTGGACGAGGCGGTGCTGCTGTCCGACAAGATCGTGATGATGACCAACGGCCCCGCCGCCACCATCGGCGAGGTGCTGAGCGTGCAACTGCCACGCCCGCGCAACCGCGTGGCCCTGGCCGACGACCCGCAGTACCAGCAGGTCCGCAAAGCCGTGATCGACTTCCTCTACACCCGTCAAAGCCACGTCGAAAAAGCGGCTTGAGGAGAACCCCATGGACATGCGAGTCAACCCCAAGGCGAAGATGAAACTGGTGATGGTCGGCAACGGCATGGCCGGCGTGCGCACGCTCGAAGAGCTGTTGAAGATCGCGCCCGACCTGTACGACATCACCGTGTTCGGCGCCGAGCCGCACCCCAACTACAACCGCATCCTGCTCAGCCCCGTGCTGGCCGGTGAACAGACCATCGACGAGATCATCCTCAACGACTGGTCCTGGTACTCGGACAACGGCATCACGCTGCACGCCGGCCACAAGGTGACCGAGGTGGACCGGGTCAAGCGCATCGTGCATGCGACCGGGCCGAACGGCGAGCAAGTGTCGGCCGAGTACGACCGCCTGATCATGGCGACAGGCTCCAACCCCTTCATCTTGCCCATCCCCGGCAAGGATCTGAAGGGTGTGCTGGCCTACCGCGACATCGCCGACACGCAGGCCATGATCGACGCCGCCGCGACCTACCAGCACGCGGTCGTGATCGGCGGCGGCCTGCTGGGCCTGGAAGCGGCCAACGGCCTGATGAAGCGCGGCATGAGCGTGAGCGTGGTGCACGTCTCGCCCTGGCTGATGGAGCGTCAGCTGGACGATGTTGCGGGCAAGCTGCTGCAGCAGTCGCTGGAAGAGCGTGGCATGCAGTTCCTGATCGGCGCGCAGACGCAGGAGCTGGTGGGCGGTGAAGACGGCCGCGTCAAGGCGGTGAAGTTCAAGGACGGCAGCACCGTGCCGGCCGACCTGGTGGTGATGGCCGTGGGCATCCGCCCCAACACGGCGCTGGCCGAGAGCATGCGCCTGCACGTGAACAAGGGCATCGTGGTCAGCGACACCATGCAGACCGTGACCGACCCGCGCATCTACGCGGTGGGCGAATGCGCCGCGCACCGCGGCATCGCCTACGGCCTGGTGGCACCGCTGTTCGAGCAGGGCAAGGTGCTGGCCACGCACCTGGCCGAGTTCGGCATCGGCCGCTACACCGGATCGCTGACCTCGACCAAGCTCAAGGTCACCGGCATCGACCTGTTCAGCGCCGGCAACTTCACCGGCGGAGAAGGCACGGAAGAGATCGTGATGAGCGACCCCTTCGGCGGCGTCTACAAGAAGCTGGTGATCAAGGACGACAAGCTGGTCGGCGCCTGCCTGTACGGCGACACGGTGGACGGCAGCTGGTACTTCAAGCTGCTGCGCGAAGGCCGCACCGTCAGCGACATCCGCGACAAGCTGATGTTCGGCGAGAGCAACATCGGCGACGTGGGCCACCAGGGCCACAACAAGGCCGCCGCCATGAAGGACAGCGACGAGGTCTGCGGCTGCAACGGCGTGACCAAGGGCGCGATCTGCAAGGCCATCAAGGACAAGGGCCTGTTCACGCTGGACGAGGTGAAGAAGCACACCAAGGCCAGCGCCAGCTGCGGTTCCTGCACCGGCCTGGTCGAGCAGATCCTGATGTTCACCGCCGGCGGCGACTACTCGGCCACGCCAAAGAAGAAGGC
>NZ_JBPCSJ010000030.1:0-3521 GCF_051007235.1 Hydrogenophaga sp.
TGCCGGCCACGTGGGCCTTCATCGGCACACCGGCGTCCATCAGCGCCAGACAGCCGCCGCAGACCGAAGCCATCGACGAGGAGCCGTTGGACTCGGTGATTTCCGAAACCACACGCAGGGTGTAAGGGAAGTCTTCCTTGCTCGGCAGCGCGGCGATCAGCGCGCGCTTGGCCAAGCGGCCGTGGCCGATTTCGCGGCGCTTGGGGCTGCCCACGCGACCGGTTTCGCCGGTGGCGAAAGGAGGCATGTTGTAGTGCAGCATGAAGCGATCTTCGTAGTCGCCCGACAGGGCGTCAATACGCTGCGCATCGCGGTCAGTGCCCAGGGTGGCGACCACCAGGGCCTGCGTTTCACCGCGGGTGAACAGGGCCGAGCCGTGGGTACGGGGCAGCACGCTGTTGCGGATTTCGATGCCGCGCACGGTGCGGGTGTCGCGACCGTCGATGCGGGGCTCGCCGGCCAGGATCTGGCCACGCACGATCTTGGCTTCGATCTCGAACAGCAGGCCTTCGATGGCCACGCTGTCAAAGGCCACGCCTTCGGCTTTCAGGGCCGCCATCACGTCGGCGTAGGCGGTGCGGCAAGCCTGGGTGCGGGCCTGCTTGTTGCGGATCTGGTAAGCGGCTTCCAGCTTGGCCTTGGCCAGGCCGTCGATCTTGGCGATCAGGGCTTCGTCCTTGGCGGGCGCGGTCCAGCTCCACTCGGGCTTGCCGGCGTCGCGCACCAGTTCATTGATGGCGGCGATGGCGATGTTGCCCTGCTCGTGGCCGAAAACCACGGCGCCCAGCATGATCTCTTCCGACAGTTGCTGCGCTTCGGACTCGACCATCAGCACAGCGGCTTGCGTGCCGGCAACCACCAGGTCCATCTGGCTGTTCTGGCGCTCGGTCTGGCCGGGGTTCAGCACGTACTGGCCATTGATGTAGCCCACGCGGGCGGCGCCGATCGGGCCGTTGAACGGGATGCCGGAAATCGACAGCGCGGCGGACGTGGCGATCAGCGCGGCGATGTCGGCGTCCACCTCCGGGTTCAGCGACACGGTGTGAATGACGACCTGGACTTCGTTGAAGAAACCTTCGGGAAACAGCGGGCGGATCGGGCGGTCGATCAGGCGGCTGGTCAGGGTTTCGAATTCGCTCGGGCGGCCTTCGCGCTTGAAAAAGCTGCCGGGGATCTTGCCGGCGGCGTAGGACTTTTCGAGGTAGTCCACGGTCAGCGGGAAGAAGTCCTGGCCGGCTTTGGCGTCGGACTTGGCCACCACAGTGGCCAGCACCACGGTGCCGTCCATGTCGAGCAGCACAGCGCCGCTGGACTGGCGGGCGATTTCGCCGGTTTCCATGCGGACCGTGTGCTGGCCCCACTGGAAGGTCTTGGTGACTTTGTTGAACATGGTCATGGTTGGGCTCCTTGAATCCGACCCGCAACGGCAGGACGGCTTGGCGTGCAGGTCACTGCACAAAACCCGGAAAAACCAGCCAGAACACGATGCCATTCCAGAGGTGCTGATGCGCCGCCACCGCGGCTCAACCCCTTTGGAATGACACAGCTTCGCTCTGCGCCTGCCTCTCCGGAATCAAAAATGGGCCGCAACAAACAAAAATCGCCCGAGCCAGCGAACCAACTCAGGCGTTTTGCGTGTCACGGCAAGACTGGCAATTTACTTGCGCAGACCCAGCTTGGCGATCAGGGCGACGTAACGGTCGGCATCGCGGGACTTCAGGTAGTCCAGCAGCTTGCGGCGACGGCTGACCATGCGCAGCAGACCGCGGCGGCCGTGGTGGTCCTTGGCGTGCAGCTTGAAGTGGGGGGTCAGTTCGTTGATGCGAGCGGTCAGGATGGCCACTTGCACTTCAGGACTGCCGGTGTCGTTGGCAGCGCGGGCGTTGTCAGCCACGACAGCGGCTTTGACGGTTTTTTCGATCATGGTGATTCCAGTCAGGTTACGTGCGACCCACCGCAGCCAACCCCTTGATGGGGTGCCGCAACGGGCGTGAAGGTGCCACCTGCAAAGATGGCAACCGCGAATTATAGCCCAGCGCTGCCGGTGGACGGGGGCAGGTCCTGCTCCAGCCAGGCGCGCAGGCGCTCCACGCCCTGCACCAGGCGCTGCGGGTCTCGGCTGGCGAAGCACCAGCGCAGCCAGCCGGCAGCCTCCGGGCCGAAGGCACTGCCAGGCGCCAGGCCCAAGCCGGCTTCGCGCACCAGGCGCTTGGCGGTGAGCAGGCAGTCCGGATGGCCTTCAAGGCGGAAGAACGCGTACATGCCGCCCCGGGGCACCGCCAGGGTGACGCCCGGCAGGGCCTGCAACAGCGGCACCAGGGTGTCGCGGCAGAGCTGCAGGTGGCGCACCAGCGGCGGGGTCACCTCGTCGCCCCGCTGCAGCGCCACCGTGGCCGCGCGCTGCACGAACACCGGCGCACAGGAGGTGTTGAACTCGATCAGCTTGCCCACCGCGTGGGTCAGCGCGGGCGTCAGCACCAGCCAGCCCAGGCGCCAGCCGGTCATGAGGAAGCTCTTGGAAAAGCTGTGCGCGACGATCAGCCTGTCGTCCGGCGCGGCCGCATCGAGAAAGCTGGGCGCCGCGCCGTTGGCCGAATCGCCTGCGAAATACAGGCGTTCATACACCTCGTCGGCCAGGATCCAGGTGCCAGTTTGCCGGCAGTGCGCCAGGATGGCGGCCTGTTCGTCGCGGGTGAGCGTCCAGCCGGTGGGGTTGTTGGGCGCGTTGACGACCAGCATTCGGGTCGCCGGGGTGATGGCGGCCAGCAGCGCGGGCAGCTCCAGCACCCAGGCGCCGCTGGCGGCCACGGTCAGCGGCACGGTGCGCACGCGGGCGCCCATGATCTGCGGCTGCGCCACCAGGTTGGGCCAGGCCGGGGTGACCACCACCACCTCGTCGCCTGCTTCCACCAGCGTCTGCGAAGCCAGCATCAGGCCATTGACACCGCCGGACGTGACCGCGATGCGGTCGAACCAGTGGTCGGTGGGCTGCTGCGGGTGCAAGCCGTGGGTGTAGCCGGCGATGGCGTGGCGCAGCTCGGGCAGGCCCAGGTTGTGGGCGTAGAAGGTCTCGCCCGCCTGGATGGATGCCACCGCGGCCTCGCGGATGAAGTCCGGCGTGACCTCGTCGCTCTCGCCGAACCAGAACTTGAGCACGTCGCTGCGCCCCATGCCCGCATTGGCCACCTCGCGGATGCGCGACTCTTCCAGACTCTCGACCACAGGCCGCATGAACACTCCAGACAATCAGGGACGGGCCATGTTACAGCTGTGCGGCTGCTCGGCCTGCTGGGGCGTGAGCTGGCGGATGACGCGAAAGCCGTAGCCCGAGCCTTCGACGTCGAACTTCACGCCCGGTGCGCCCTGCCGGTCCATCACCGCCACCGCCAGCGGCTGCTGGAACTGGTGGTCGGCGGCGCGCATGCGGGCGGTCTGCCCAGCCAGGGTGACCTGGACCGTTTCGAGCTGGGCGGCGATGTCGGCAGCCTTCGTCGAACCAGCCTTCTCGATGGCCTGCGCCA
>NZ_JBPCSJ010000031.1:0-4127 GCF_051007235.1 Hydrogenophaga sp.
TCTCAAGCTTGAACGCGAACTCGACCCGCTGCGCCAGCGCATCACCGACTTCCAGCTCAAGGAACAGGCCGCGCGCCTGGGCGTGGAACAGTACAGCCAGCTGCTGGCCGAGGCCAACGCCGACCTGGCCGCGGTGGCGCAGAGCATCACCGAAGGCAATGTGCGCCTGGCTGGCCTGCAGGGTGAGATTGACCGCCTGCACCGCGAGATCCAGGCGCTGGGCGCGGTGAACCTGGCCGCGCTCGACGAACTGACCGCCGCGCGCGAGCGCAAGACCTTCCTGGATTCGCAATCGGCCGACCTGGTCGAGGCCATGACGACGCTGGAAGACGCGATCAAGAAGATCGACAACGAAACCCGCGAACTGCTGGGCAGCACCTTCGAGACCGTCAACGGCCACTTCGGCCGCATGTTCCCCGAGCTGTTCGGTGGCGGCAACGCCAAGCTGGTGATGACCGGCGAAGAAATTCTGGACGCCGGCGTGCAGGTGCTGGCCCAGCCGCCCGGCAAGAAGTACCAGACCATCCACCTGCTCTCGGGCGGCGAGAAGGCCCTGACCGCGATTGCACTGGTGTTCGCCATCTTCCAGCTCAACCCGGCGCCGTTCTGTATGCTCGACGAGGTGGACGCGCCGCTGGACGACGCCAACACCGAACGTTATGCCCGTCTGGTGACCAGCATGAGCAAGCAGGGCACCCAGTTCCTGTTCATCAGCCACAACAAGATCGCCATGGAAATGGCCGAGCAACTGATCGGCGTGACCATGCAGGAGCAGGGGGTTTCGCGCATCGTGGCGGTGGACATGGAATCGGCCGCCGGCATGATGGAATCCCAATAAGAGGCTGAGAGGCAATCGGTCATGCCCGCCTTGACGCCCCAAACCACGGCCAGCGGCGTTGCAAATGCGCGCCGTAGCCCGAGCTACAGCTGTGCTTTGCGCCTTGCTGGCCGCGCTTTGGTACGCCCTTTCAGGCACGCCCATTTCCCTCTCAGCCTCTGAACCCAACCGTTCCTCAACCGATTCAGCCCATGAGTTCACTGCAAATCAGTCTGGCGATCATCGGCGGCCTCGTGCTGGCCGGTGTGGTGGCGTACAACGCCTGGATCACGCGCCGCAGCGCCCCGCGCACCGCCAGCGAGCGCGTGCCGCAAGACGGCGCGCCGGCCGCCGACGAACGGGTGTTCCAGGCCACGCAGCCCGGCGGGCTGACGGCGGGCGAGCGCATCGAACCGGTGCTCGACGATGCGGTGCAGGGGGCGATGGGCGGCGACGTTGGTGGCGTGCCGCCACGCGCCCCTGCGGTGGTGCCGGTGACGCTCAACCACGTGGTGCAGGCGCCCGAGAAGCGCCCTGGGCTGGACGCCCTGATCGATGTCATCGCGCCGCTGCAGCCCGAAGGCCCGGTCTCGGGTGAAGCGCTGCTGGCCGCCTTGCCCGGCACGCGCCGAGTGGGCAGCAAGCCGTTTGCGGTGGAAGGCCAGCACGAGGCCACGGGTGAATGGGAAGCCCCGCGCCCCGGCCAGCGCTACACCGCGCTGCAGGCCGGCGTGCAGCTGGCCAACCGCTCGGGTGCGCTCAACGACATCGAGTTTTCCGAGTTCGTGGTCAAGGCCCAGGCCTTTGCCGACGCCGTGGGCGCCGCGCCCGACTTCCCGGACATGCGCGCCGAGGTCGCCCGCGCCCGCGAGCTGGACCACTTCGCCAGCGGGCACGACGCGCAGCTGGGCTTCACCCTGCGCGCGCGCCGTGCCGCCTGGAGCCCCGGTTACGTGGCGCAACACGCGGCGCGCCTGGGCTTCGTGGCCGGTGTGCTGCCCGGGCGCATGGTGCTGCCGGGCAGCGAAGCCGGGCAGGCGCCCATCCTCAGCCTGAGTTTTGACCCGCAGGCCGCCATGGCCGACGATCCGGAACAAAGCGCGCTGCGCGAGGTGGCGCTGTCGCTGGAGGTGACCCATGTGCCGCGCAGCGAGCAGCCCTTCGTGCGCCTGCGCCAGGCCGCTGCCGCGCTGGCCGAAGCCATGGACGGTGTGGTCACCGACGACGCCGGCCAGTTGCTGAGCGCAGACACCATGGACCGCATCGGCGCCGACCTCGAAGGCCTGTACGACGCGCTGGACAGCCACGACCTGGCGGCCGGTTCGCCTCAGGCGCGGCGGTTGTTCAGTTGAACGACTGACCCACCCCCGCCGCGCTGTGCGCGCCCCCCTCAAGGGGGCAACGCTGGCGGCCCGGCAAAGCCGGTTTCGCGGCGTTCTTGAATCGCTCCCCCTCTGCCGCCAGGTGGTCTTTTAGTCATGAGCATTCCTGATCTCTTTTCCTCCGAGCCCACGCCGGCCGACCGCGCCGCCGAGCTGCGCGCGCAACTGAACCACCACGCCCATCGCTACTACGTGCTGGACGCGCCGGAGATCCCGGATGCCGAGTACGACCGCCTGTTCCGTGAACTGCAGGCGCTGGAAGCGGCCCACCCCGAACTGCTGACCGCCGACTCGCCCACGCAGCGGGTGGGTGGCGCGCTGCTGGACGAACTGGCCAAGGTGCGGCACGCGGTGCCCATGTTGTCCATCGAGACCGAAACCGACACCGAGCCGACCGGGGCGGTGAATTTCGACACCCGGGTGCGCCGCGCGCTGGGCCTGGCCGACGACGCGCCACCGGTCGAGTACGTGGGCGAACTCAAATTCGACGGTCTGGCCATGAGCCTGCGCTACGAGCACGGCGTGCTGGTGCAGGCCGCCACGCGCGGCGATGGCGAGGTCGGCGAGGACGTCACCCACAACATCCGCACCATTGGGCAGGTGCCTTTGCGCCTGCCCGCCGACTGCCCACCCGTGTTAGAGGTCCGCGGCGAGGTCTACATGCGCCGCGATGATTTCGAAGCCCTCAACGAGAAGCAGCGCGCCAAGATCGCCGCCGGTGCCAAGGGCGAAAAAACCTTCGTCAACCCACGCAACGCGGCGGCGGGTGCGGTGCGCCAGCTCGATTCGGCCATCGCCGCCCAGCGCCCGCTGAGCTTCTTCGCCTACGGGCTGGGCGAACTCACGCCGGTGGAGCAGGGTGGCCCGGTGTTCGAGACGCACTTCGGCCTGCTCATGCAGCTCAAGACCTGGGGCTTTCCGGTGGCCGAGCAGACCTCCGTCGCCCGGGGCGCGGACGAGCTGATCGCCTTCCACCAGCGCATCGGCGCAGCGCGCGACCTGCTGCCGTTCGACATCGACGGCGTGGTCTACAAGGTCAACAGCCTGGCGCTGCAGCGCGAACTGGGCTTCAAGACCCGCGAGCCGCGCTGGGCGGTGGCGCACAAGTACCCGGCGCAGGAGCAGCTGACCACCGTGCTCGCCATCGACGTGCAGGTCGGTCGCACCGGCAAGCTCACGCCGGTGGCCAAGCTGGCGCCGGTGTTCGTGGGCAACGTCACCGTGACCAACGCCACCCTGCACAACGACGACGAAGCGCGCCGCAAGGACGTGCGCGTGGGCGACACGGTGATCGTGCGCCGCGCAGGCGACGTGATCCCCGAGGTGGTGGCCTCGTTGCCCGAGAAGCGGGTGGCCAGCGCCGAGCCCTTCACCATGCCGCACACCTGCCCGGTTTGCGGCAGCGCGGCGGTGCGCGAAGAGGGCGAGGTGGACTACCGCTGCAGCGGCGGCCTGTTCTGCGCTGCGCAGCGCAAGCAGGCCATCCTGCACTACGCGCAGCGCCGAGCGGTGGAGGTCGAGGGCCTGGGCGACAAGCTGGTCGAACAGCTGGTCGACGCCGACGTGGTCAAGACCCTGCCGGACCTGTACCGCCTGGGCCTGATGGCGCTGGCCAACCTGGACCGCATGGCCGAGAAGTCGGCGCAGAACATCCTGGCCGCGCTGGAAAAGTCCAAACAGACCACGCTGCCGCGCTTCCTGTTCGGCCTGGGTATCCGCCATGTGGGCGAGGCCACGGCCAAGGAAATGGCCCGCCATTTCGGCAACCTGGACGCCATCATGGACGCCACTCTGGAACAGTTGCTGGAGGTTGCTGACGTCGGCCCGGTGGTGGCGCAGAGCATCCGCACCTTCTTCGACCAGCCGCACAACCGCGAGGTGGTCGAGCAGCTGCGCGCCTGCGGCATGACCTGGCCCGAAGGTGCCCC
>NZ_JBPCSJ010000032.1:0-4453 GCF_051007235.1 Hydrogenophaga sp.
GCGATCGAATTCGCCAAGCTGATGCGCTTCAACGCCGGCGCCGAGGGGTTTTCGGCGCTGCAGGCCTGGCGCGATCGTGTCGCTGAACGCCCCAGCGTAAAGGCCGCCTGATCAGTCTTTCTGGGTGGCCCTCGAAGCGTCCAGCTGCGCCTTGGCGCTCTGGGCCAGTGCCACCTCGCCCGGGGTCTCGGGTGTCCACGCATCCACCGGCATCGGTCGGCCGTGCGAGTCCACCGACACGAACACGATCAGGCATTCGGTCGTCTTCTGCAGCTGGCCGCCTTTCATGTCGCCGCTGCGCACCTCCACCGCGATGTTCATGCTGGTGCTGCCGGTGTAGGCCAGACGCGCTTCGACTTCCACCAGGTCGCCGATCATGATCGGGCGGTGGAAGCGGATGCCGCCCACGTAGACGGTGACGCAGTAGCGCTTGGACCAGCTCGTGGCGCAGGCGTAGCCGGCCTCGTCGATCCATTTCATGACGGTGCCGCCGTGGACCTTGCCGCCGAAGTTGACGGTGCTGGGCTCGGCCAGGAAACGCAGGGTGATGGCGGACATGGGGGTGGGCTCGCTGAAAGTCATGTGGGTGCAGCCGGATTGTCTTGCAAGAACAGCGCCAGCCCGCGCTGTGCCTTGCTGCGGTCCGACGGGTGCAGCCAGCGTTCGCCAGGGGTTTGCGCGCCGCCTTGCTCCAGCGCCTGGGCCAGGGCCGCCAGCGACTCTGGCGGCCCGTCCAGCAATTCGAGTTCCAGTTCCAGGATCGCTTCGCTGCGCGTGCCTTGCGGCGTCGCGGCGGTGTGGCCAGTGGTGATCGTGCCCTCGTCCAGCGCCACTTCGATGCGCGCGCCCGCATGGGTCAGCACCCAGCTGCGGCGGGTGAAGTCGGTGCGGAACACCGGCCTCAGCGCCGGCGCGATCCGGGTCAGCATCGCGGCCAGGGCGGGGTCGTCCACCAGCGCAGCAAAGTCCAGGGCACCCGGGGTGGTCGGGCCTTCCCATTCGCTGCGCTGCGTCAGGCCGTTGACCGAGCGGCCCGCGGTCTTGACGGTCAGCAGGGTGCGCTCGCCCACGCGGCGCTCGCGCACCGCCATGCGCAGCGCTTGGAGCGCCAGGTCCGGCGTGTCGACATAGGTGTTGAGCAGGTGCTCGGTGCGCGGCGGCGTGGCCAGCCAAGGGTGCGCCAGCAGGCGCGGCACGTCGTGCGCCGCGAGGCTGAGCTTGAGTTCGGTTTCGGTGTGGGCCATGGTGCGAGTCTGCCAGCCCGACCGCCGCCGGGACCTGCGGCCACTGCGTACCACCCGTAACGCTGGTGCCGTCTGTACCGCCACGTTTGCTTACCGCGGGTGGCGGTGGCTGGTGCACACTTGGGCGGTGTTCATCCTCTTCACCTCCACCGCCATGTCTCCTGTGTCCCTGCGTTCGCTTTGTTTGACCCTGGTCCTGGGTGTCGGCCTGCCGGCGGCCTTGGCCGGCAAACCCGACTGGGTGGAAGACGGTCACCACAAGAAAGCAAAGAGCCACCGCGGTGGCCATGACGACGGGCACCGGTCTGGCGGTTCGCGCGGCGACGGACCCCGCGCCGGTGCGTCGGCCTCGGGTGTGTCGGTGCAGATCCAGATCGGCGGCTATTTCGAAGAGTCCCAGCGCCGCGCCGCGCGCGAGTATTACGAGCCGCGCTGGCGCGCCGGCAAGTGCCCACCCGGTCTGGCCAAGAAAGGCAACGGCTGTCGGCCGCCCGGCCAGGCCAAGCACTGGCACCGTGGCGAACCCCTGCCCCGCGACGTTGTGGTCTACAACGTGCCGACCAGCGTGCAGGTGAAGCTGGGCACGCCTCCGGCGGGCCACAAGTTCGTGCGGGTCGCGACCGACATCCTGCTCATCGCCGTGGGCACGGGCATGGTGATCGACGCCATCGAGGACCTGGGTCAGCTGTGACCCCCGTGCCTCCCGTCGCCGCTGTGTCTCGCCCCCACGTGCTGAACGCCGCTGCGCGCAGCCCGCTGGTGGGGCGGCGCACCGTCGCCAGCGCCAGCATCGGCCTGGCGTACCGCGACCGGCACTGAGCTCCGGTGCTTGACGGCGCTCAGCGCCGCAGCAGCCGAGCCAGATACCGCCCGGTGTGGCTGGCTTCGCAGGCGGCCACGGTTTCCGGCGTGCCCTGCACCACCACCGTGCCGCCGCCCGAGCCGCCTTCGGGGCCCATGTCGATCAGCCAGTCGGCGGTTTTGATCACGTCCAGGTTGTGCTCGATGACCACGATGGTGTTGCCCGCGTCGCGCAGCTGGTGCAGCACCTTGAGCAGCAGTTCGATGTCGGCGAAGTGCAGGCCGGTGGTGGGTTCGTCCAGGATGTAGAGCGTGCGGCCCGTGTCGCGCTTGCTCAGCTCCTGCGCCAGCTTCACGCGCTGCGCCTCGCCGCCCGACAGTGTCGTAGCGCTCTGGCCCAGGCGCACATAGCTCAGGCCCACGTCCAGCAGGGTCTGCAGCTTGCGGTGCAGCGTGGGCACGGCGCTGAAAAACTCGGCCGCTTTTTCCACCGTCATGTCCAGGATCTGCGCGATGTTGCGGCCCTTGTACTGGACCTCCAGCGTCTCGCGGTTGTAGCGTTGACCGCTGCAGACTTCGCAGGGCACGTACACGTCGGGCAGGAAGTGCATTTCCACCTTGACCACGCCGTCGCCCTGGCAGGCCTCGCAGCGGCCGCCGGCCACGTTGAAACTGAAGCGCCCCGGGCCGTAGCCGCGCTCGCGCGCCATCGGCACCTCGGCCATCAGCTCGCGGATGCCGGTGAACAGGCCGGTGTAGGTGGCCGGGTTGCTGCGCGGCGTGCGGCCGATGGGGCTCTGGTCGACGTTGATGACCTTGTCGAAGTGTTCGATGCCTTCGATGGCCTCGTGTTCGGCCGGCTCGTCGTGCGAGCGGTAGAGCGTGCGCGCCACCGCGGCGTACAGCGTGTCGTTCACCAGGGTCGATTTGCCCGATCCGGACACGCCGGTCACGCAGGTCAGCAGCCCCACCGGGAAGGCCACGCTCACGCCCTGGAGGTTGTGGCCGGTGGCGTTGAGCACGCGGATTTCCTGCAGCTCGCCCAGCGTCGCTTCGTGTGCGGCCTGGCGTTCGGCGCGGCGCTCGGCGGCGGGGCTCATGGGGAACTTCGATTTGACGGGGGGCGCCTTCACCTCGGGCTTGATGACCGGCAGCCAGGGCGTGCGCCGTGCGGGCACCGCGATTTCCTTGACACCGCTGAGGTACTGGCCGGTGAGCGAGTTCGGGTCGGCCATCACCACCGCCGGCGTGCCCTGCGACATCACGCGCCCGCCGTGCACGCCCGCACCGGGGCCGATGTCGATCACGTGGTCGGCGGTGCGGATCATGTCCTCGTCGTGCTCGACCACCAGCACGGTGTTGCCCAGGTCGCGCAGGTGCTGCAGCGTGCCGATCAGGCGGTCGTTGTCGCGCTGGTGCAGGCCGATGCTGGGCTCGTCGAGCACGTACATCACGCCCGACAGGCCCGAGCCGATCTGGCTGGCCAGGCGGATGCGCTGGGCCTCGCCGCCGCTGAGCGTGTCGGCGCTGCGGTCCAGGCTCAGGTAGTTCAGGCCCACGTCGTTGAGGAACTTCAGGCGCTGGCGGATTTCGTTGACCACGCGCGCGGCGATGTCGGCCTTCGCGCCCTGCAGTTCGAGGCGGCGGAAGTGGTCCAGCGCCTCGCCCAGGGTGATGTGGCTGACCTTGTAGATGGGCTGGCGCTGTTCGCCCTCACCGACGAACACATGGCGCGCTTCCTTGCGCAGCCGCGTGCCGCCGCATTCGGGGCAGGGCTGGGTGCTGCGGTAGCGGGCCAGTTCCTCGCGCACCGCGACCGAATCGGTCTCGCGGTAGCGGCGTTCGAAGTTGCGGATGATGCCTTCGAAGGGGTGCTTCTTCGTGACCTTCTTGCCCGCGCGCTCGCCCGATTCCAGCGCGTAGCTGAACTTGATCTCTTCTTCGCCCGATCCGTAGAGCAGCACCTGCTGCACGTGGGCGGGCAGGTTTTCCCACGGCGCCTCGGCGTCGAAGCCGTAGTGGGCGGCGATGCTCTCGATCATGGCGAAGTAGTAGCCGTTGCGCCGGTCCCAGCCCTTGATGGCGCCACTGGCCAGGCTCAGCGTGGGGAAGGCGACCACGCGTTCGGCGTCGAACACCTCGGTGTGGCCGATGCCGTCGCAGGCCGGACAGGCGCCCAGCGGCGAGTTGAACGAGAACAGGCGCGGCTCCAGCTCGCCCACGGTGTGGGTGCAGACCGGGCAGGCGAACTTGGCGGAGAAACCCTGCTCGGCGCCGGTGTCCATGTCCACCGTCAGCGCACGGCCTTCGGCCAGGCGCAGGGCGGCCTCGAAGCTCTCCGCCAGCCGTTGCCGTTGAGGATTCGTGCCCTCTACGTCGGCCGACCGCACCTTGCTGCGGACGAGCAC
>NZ_JBPCSJ010000033.1:0-9963 GCF_051007235.1 Hydrogenophaga sp.
TGAGCGTGTTGTAGCCCCAGTGGTTGACCAGGCCACGAGCGAGCAGGTGCCGTTCGCTGATGTGCTGGTGCACCGGCAGCAGGCAGACGCTGGTGATGCCCAGGCGCTGCAGGTGGCCGATGACCGCCGGGTGGGTCAGGGCGGCGTAGCTGCCGCGCAGCTCCTCAGGCACCTCGGGGTGCAGGCGGGTGAGCGCCTTCACATGCGCTTCGTACAGCACGCGGCGGTGTTCGGCGATGGCCGGGCGTGGTGTGAGGGCCGCGCCTGCGGCGAGTTCGGCTGCAGCATCCACGACCACGCACCTGGGCATCTGGGCGGCGTTGTCCTGCGGGGCCGGGCGGTGTTCGTGCCAGGGCTGCAGCGGGTCGTCCACCGCGTGGCCGGTCTGCAGCGCCAGGCGGTTGGTGTCGCCCACCAGGGCCAGCGCCCAGGGGTCCAGCAGCAGGCGCTGCGGGTTGAAGCGGTGGCCGGCCTCCGGTTGCCAGGGGCCGTGCGCGCGCAGACCGTACAGCTGGCCGGCCGCCAGGCCCGGCACGAAGGTCTGCCAGACGCCGTTGCCCGCATCGGTCAGGGCGATGCGCCGTGTCTCGGGGCCAGTGGCGGTGTCGAACAGGCAGACATCAACCCCATCGGCCTGCGGGGCCCAGACGGCAAAGCGCACGCCCCGTTGTCCGTCCTGCGCTTGCAGGTGGGCGCCGAGAGCGGGCATGCCGTGCGCCGGGATCATGCTGCCGGCGTTTCCGGTTGCAGCCACAGGACGCTCAGCGGCGGCAGCGTGAACGCGGCCGACCACGTCTGGTCGTGCATGGGCTGGTGGTCGGCGAGCACGCGGCCGTGGTTGCCCACGTTGGAGCCGCCGTAGACACCGGCGTCGGTGTTCAGCCGTTCGCGCCAGGCGCCGCCGTGCGGCAGGCCGATGCGGTGGCCGTGCCGCACCACCGGTGTGAGGTTGGCGATGACCACCACCGTGTCGTCCACTCGCTGGCCGTAGCGCGCGAAGGCCAGCACCGAGTGGTCGGCGTCGTCCACCACCAGCCACTGGAAGCTGTGCGGGTCGGTGTCGCGCGCGTGCAGGGCCGGGGTTTCTCGGTAGCCGTGGTTGAGGTCGCGCACCAGTTGCTGCACGCCGGCGTGCGCCGGATCGCCCAGCAGGTGCCAGGGCAGTTCGGCGTCGTGGTTCCACTCGGTGGGCTGGGCCAGTTCGGCGCCCATGAAGAGCAGTTTCTTGCCGGGGTGTGCGTACATCCAGGCGTAGAGCGCGCGCAGGTTGGCGCGCTGCTGCCAGGGGTCGCCGCTCATCTTGGCCAGCAGCGAGCCTTTGCCGTGCACCACCTCGTCGTGCGAGAGCGGCAGCACGTAATCCTCGCTCCAGGCGTAGACCATGGAGAAGGTCATCTTGTGGTGGTGCCAGCGGCGGTGCACCGGGTCCTGGGCGAAATAGGCCAGGGTGTCGTGCATCCAGCCCATGTTCCATTTGTGGTCGAAGCCCAGACCGCCTTCCTGTACAGCCCCCGTCACTTTCGGGAAGGCGGTCGACTCTTCGGCCAGGGTGATGGCCTGCGGCGCCTCGCGCTGCAGCACCTGGTGCACCTCGCGCAGGAAGTCGATGGCCTCGTAGTTCTCGCGCCCGCCGTCGCGGTTGGGCACCCACTCGCCGGCCGGGCGGCTGTAGTCGCGGTAGAGCATGGACGCGACCGCGTCCACGCGCAGGCCGTCCACGCCGTACTGCTCGACCCAATACAGTGCGTTGCCGACCAGGAAGTTCTTCACTTCGTGGCGGCCGAAGTTGTAGATCAGCGTGTTCCAGTCGCGGTGGAAGCCTTCGCGCGGGTCGGCGTGTTCGTACAGGGCGCTGCCGTCGAAGCGGGCCAGCGCGTGTTCGTCGGTCGGAAAGTGGGCGGGCACCCAGTCCAGGATCAGCTTGAGCCCGGCCGCGTGCACGGCCTGCACGAAGCGGCGGAAGGCGTCGGGCGAGCCGTGGCGCGCGGTGGGCGCGTACAGGCCGGTGGGCTGGTAACCCCAGGAGGCGTAGAACGGGTGTTCGTTGACCGGCAGCAGTTCGATGTGGGTGAAGCCCAGGCCGGCGGCGTAGGGCACCAGTTCGCGGGCCAGGTCGTCCCAGGTGGGCATGACGTCCCAGCCGCCCGGGCGCTTCCAGCTGCCGGCGTGCACTTCGTAGATGGCCATGGGCGCGTTGTCGCGCCGGTGCGTGCCCTGCGCCGTGAGCGGTGTGCGCAGCGGTTCACAGACGCAGGCGGCGTTACCGGGCGGCAGCTCGGTCTGGCGCGCGTACGGGTCGCTCTTCATCACGGTGCGGCCGTCGGCGCCGTGCACCGCGAACTTGTACCAGTGGCCCACATGGGCACCTGGCACGAACAGCTCCCACACGCCGCATTCGGGCCGCAGGCGCATGGGCTGGTGCTGCCAGCCGTTGAAGTCGCCGCTGAGCGCGACGCCGCGCGCCGCCGGGGCCCACACCGCAAAGGCCACGCCGGCCTGCCCGTTCATCGTGGTGGGGTGGGCGCCGAGCTTCTGCCAGGGGCGCAAATGCTTGCCCTCGGCCAGCAGCCAGGCGTCGGTTTCGCCAATCCAGAAGGTGTCCGCGGGCGGGGGGGTGGGGGTCATGTGTGTCTCGCTCTCGGGGCATTCTGGCACCGAACAGGTACCAAGCGGTTACAAAATTACATACCGCTGAGCACAAGGGTTTCATAAGCCGGCCGCGAGACAATCCCACCCATGACCTTTTCTGCCCGCTTTCTCACGCCCCAGCGCCTGCTCATGGCCTCGGTGGTCGTGGCCCTGATCACCATCACCCTCAAGACCCTGGCCTGGTGGATCACCGACTCGGTCGGCCTGCTGTCCGATGCCATGGAATCCCTGGTCAACCTGGCCAGCGCCGTGTTCGGCCTGGCGATGGTCACCATCGCCGCCCGCCCGGCCGACGAAGACCACCCCTATGGCCACCACAAGGCCGAGTACTTCTCGTCCGGCTTCGAGGGCATCCTCATCATCGTGGCGGCGCTGGGCATCTTCTGGACCGCCGGGCACCGCCTGTTCGACCCGCAACCGCTGGAGCAAGTGGGCTGGGGCCTGGCGCTGTCGGTGGCCAGCTCGGCGCTCAACGGCCTGCTGGCCTGGGTGATGTTCGGTGCGGCCCGGGAGCACCGGTCCATCGCGCTGGAGGCCGACGCCAAGCACCTGGTGACCGACGTCTGGACCTCGGTCGGCGTGGTGGTCGGCATCGCGCTGGTGCACTTCACCGGCTGGCTGTGGCTGGACGCACTGGTCGCCATGGGTGTGGCGGCCAACATCCTCAAGGAAGGTTTCCACCTGATCTGGCGCTCGTCGCAGGGCTTGATGGACGAGGCCGTCGAGCCCGAGGTGATGACCACCATCCAGCAGACGCTGGACGGCTTTGCGCACCAGCGCGAGGGGGTGGACATCGTGCGCTTCGACCACGTCAGCACCCGCCGCGCCGGGCAGCGCCGCTTTGTGGACATGCACATGCACATGCCGGCCAGCTGGTCGCTGGGACGCGCCGCCGCGGTGCGCGGCAGCGTGGAGCAGGCGCTGATGAGCGCCGTGCCCGGTCTAAGGGCCACCATCCAGCTGCTGCCCAGCGACGTGGAAGCGCACTTTGATGATCCGAGGGATCTCAAATGATCGCCCTGCTGCAGCGCGTGAGCGAAGCCCGCGTGGACATCGCGGGCGAGACGGTGGGCCAGATCGACCACGGCCTGCTGGTGCTGGTGTGCGCCGAACCGGACGACACCGAGGCCGTGGGCCAGAAGCTGCTGGCCAAGATCCTGAAACTGCGGATCTTTTCAGACGAGCAGGGCAAGATGAACCGCAGCGTGCAGGACGTGGCCGGTGGCCTGCTGATCGTCAGCCAGTTCACGTTGGCGGCCGACACGAAAAGCGGCAATCGCCCCGGCTTCACCGGCGCTGCGCCGCCGGCGCTGGGCGAAGCGCTGTACGACCGCTTCGTGGCGCTGGCCCGCGAGCAGCACCCGGTGGTGCAGACCGGCCGCTTCGGTGCCGACATGCGGGTGCACCTGGTCAACGACGGGCCGGTGACCATTCCGCTCACCGTGCGCTGACCTCTGGAGGGTGTTCACATGGCCTTGCGTGCGGGTATCGGTGGGCTGCTGGCGGCCTGGTGCGTGATCGCGGGGGCACAGGACCTGCCGCTGATCGATGTGCACGTGCATTTCCAGCCCGCCCCGGGTGGACTGCCCGCCGGTGCCGTACAGGGGGCGGTGGACAGCATGAACCGGCTGGGCATCGAGCGTTCGTTGCTGATGCCGCCGCCGCAGGTCGACACCAGCCAGCGTGGCTTTCACGACCTGGCCGACCTGCAGCGCGCGGCGCGCCCGCATGCCGATCGATTTGCCTTCCTGGGCGGCAGTGCGCTCAACGCGATGCTCCACCAAACCCCGGTGCCGGCGGTGGACGACGCCGTGCGGGCACGTTTTCGCCAGCAGGCGCTGGACTATGTGCAGCAGGGCGCGGTGGGTTTTGGCGAGATCGCCTTGTTGCACCTCTCGCTGCCGGCCATGGGCGCGAACCATTTGTACGAATCGGTGCCTGGCGACCACCCCTTGCTGCTGTTGCTGGCCG
This sequence comes from Hydrogenophaga sp., assembly GCF_051007235.1. Lineage (GTDB taxonomy): Bacteria > Pseudomonadota > Gammaproteobacteria > Burkholderiales > Burkholderiaceae_C > Hydrogenophaga. The sequence goes on from NZ_JBPCSJ010000033.1 coordinate 4,621, forward strand.
ACCTGTCCGCCGAGCTGCAGCGCCCGGTCGACCTGCACTTCGATCTGGTGCCCGAAGACATGCCGCTGCCCGATGCACTGCGCGCCAACGCCGCCAACCCGGACCTGTTGCCCGCCAATGCCGAGGCGTTCAAGCGCCTGCTGGCGCACAACCCGAAGGCGGTCATCGTCTGGTCGCACGTGGGCTTTGACCCGCTGCTGACGCGCCATCCCACCCGCGTGCGCCAGATGCTGCAGAGCTTCCCCAACCTCCACATGAGTTTCCGGCTCAACCGGGGTGCGCCCCGGCCAGGCGCAGCGCTGGAGGCGGACGGTCGGCTCAAGCCGCAGTGGCTGGCCCTGATCACCGAGTTCCCCGACCGCTTCATGCTCGGCAGCGACGCGTTCTACGGGCCCGGTGGCAGCGAGCGCGGCGCCACCGAAGAGGGCCTGCGCAACCTGAAACGCCTGATCGCCCAGTTGCCCCCCGACGTGGCCCGCCAAGTGGCACGGGACAACGCGATCCGCCTCTACCGCCTGCGACCCTAAGTCGCTTGGAGAGCGGCCTCAGCGGTAAGGGTTCTTCAGCCCCAGCCCGGCGAGGATTTCGATCTCTCGGGCTTCCATTTCCTCGGCGTCGGCTTCGCTGGTCTCGTGGTCCCAGCCCTGGGCGTGCAGGGTGCCGTGCACCAGCAGGTGCGCGTAGTGGGCGGCGAGTGTCTTCTTCTGTTCCTTGGCTTCGCGTGCCACCACCGGCGCGCACAGCACCAGGTCGGCCATCACCACCGGTTCGGTCGCGTAGTCGAAGGTCAGCACGTTGGTGGCGTAGTCCTTCTGCCGGTAGTCGCGGTTGAGCGCCTGGCCTTCTTCGGCGTCCACGATGCGCACCGTGATCTCGGCGTCGGCGTCCAGCGCGTGGCGGATGCAGCGGGTGACGGTGTGCCGCGGCAGCGCGGCGCGGTGGCGGGCGGCGTCTTTCAGGTCACCGAACTGCAGGGACAAGGTCAGAGAAGGCCGGGCCATGGCGGATCTTCAGCGGGTGGAGCGGACGGAGGCGCGGTGGGCGCTTTTGGGCAGGGGCGGCAGGGCGTCGTCGTCCCCGCTGCGCGCGTCGTAGGCGTCCACGATGCGCGCCACCAGCGGGTGGCGCACCACGTCGGCGCTGGTCAGGCGGTTGAAGGCGATGCCGGTCACGCGCTTGAGGATGCGCTCGGCGTCGATCAGGCCGCTCAGCTGCGTGCGCGGCAGGTCGATCTGGCTGACGTCACCGGTCACCACCGCCTTGCTGCCAAAGCCGATGCGGGTGAGGAACATCTTCATCTGCTCGGGCGTGGTGTTCTGCGCCTCGTCGAGGATGACGAAGGCGTGGTTGAGCGTTCGTCCACGCATGAAGGCCAGCGGCGCGATCTCGATCTGCTGGCGTTCGAAGGCTTTTTGTACCTTGTCGAAACCCATCAGGTCGTGCAGCGCGTCGTACAGCGGGCGCAGGTAGGGGTCCACCTTCTGGCCCAGGTCGCCGGGCAGAAAGCCCAGCTTCTCGCCTGCTTCCACGGCGGGGCGGGTCAGCACGATCTTCTGCACCGCGCTGCGCTCCAGCGCGTCCACCGCGCAGGCCACGGCGAGGTAGGTCTTGCCGGTGCCGGCCGGACCGATGCCGAAGGTGATGTCGTGCGTGGCCATGTTTTCCAGGTAGCGCGCCTGGTTGGGCGTGCGGCCGCGGATCTCGCCGCGCCGCGTCTGCATGGCCAGCGTGTCGACGCCGGACTCGGGCAGGGCGGTGTCACCGGCCAGCATCAGCTGCACCGTCTCGGCCGGGATCGGCTTCTTCGCCATCTCGTAGAGTGCCTGGATCACCTCCAGCGCCTGGTTGGACTTGGCCTTGGGGCCTTCGATGCGGAACTGCTCGAAGCGGTGCGCCACCTTGATCTGCAAGGCCGCCTCGATGCTGCGGATGTGGCTGTCCATGGGGCCGCACAGGTGCGACATGCGCTCGTTGTCGGGCGGCGAGAAAGTGTGGCGGAGGATCAAAACGGATAATCCCGGACAGATTGAACAAAGGCCCCCAATGATAGGCAAGCTCACCGGCACGCTGCTGGAGAAGAACCCGCCCCAGATCCTGATCGACTGCCACGGCGTCGGCTACGAGGTGGACGTACCCATGAGCACCTTCTACAACCTGCCCGCGGCCGGCGAGAAGGTGTCGCTGCTGACGCACTTCATCGTGCGCGAGGACGCGCAGATCCTCTACGGCTTCGGCACGGCGGCCGAACGCGAGGCCTTCCGCCAGCTGGTGAAGATTTCCGGCATTGGCCCGCGCACCGCGCTGAGCGTGCTCTCGGGCCTCTCCGTGACCGAACTGGCCCAGGCGGTGACGGCGCAGGAAGCCGGCCGCATCGTCAAGGTGCCCGGCATCGGCAAGAAGACGGCCGAGCGCCTGCTGCTCGAACTCAAGGGCAAGCTGGGCGCCGACCTGCCCCTGGCCGGCGGAGCCGCCGCGGTGGGCGACGCGGCCAGCGATATCCAGCAGGCATTGATGGCGCTGGGCTACAACGAAAAAGACGCCGCCGCGGCGCTGAAGGCCCTGCCGGCCAGCGTGGGCGTGAGCGAAGGCATCAAGCTTGCACTGAAGTCGCTGGCGAAGTGACGGTTCGCCCGCACCAGGCGGGCGATCTGTTCGGGCGGGCGCGGGCGGTGCAGGCCCGGCGCGCACCCCCCTGAACATGGGGTTTTCTGGTCGGTGGTCGGTCCCTATCGTCGGGGCTTCTTGCATCGTCCAGAGGTGTTCCATGATCCGTTCCCTTCGCGCCGCCCTGTCCGCCACCACCATCGCCGCCCTGGTCGCTTGCGGGGGTGGGCAAGACGCGGCCCCGGACAGTCCGCCCCCCGCCGCCACGCTCAGCGGGCTGGCCGCCACCGGAGCCGCCATCCCTCTGGCGGATGTGTCGGCCCGCTGTGTGGCGGGGCCGCTGATCACCGGCCAGACCAACGCTGACGGGGTCTTCACCCTCGCATTGACCGCCGCTCACCAGGCCCCGTGCGTGCTGGAGGTGGTGCACGGCTCACCCGCGGCCCGGTTCTACAGCCTGGCCACCGCACCCGGGCGCGTCAACATCACGCCCGCCACCGATCTGGTGGTGGCCCGTGCGTTCCAAGGCCAGCCCGCAGGGGCCTTTGCCGGCCTCGACGCGGCGGTGGGCGCCGACCTGCTGGCCGGTTTGCCCGCCGCGAAGGCCTATGTGCTCGCCCAGTTGCGCGCCATCACCGGTGCCGACTACGCCGGCGACCCTTTGACCGGCGAACTGCGGGTGGGCGACGCGAGCGACCAGGTGCTCGATGCCCTGGGGCTGGCGCTGACACGGGCCAGTCAGACGCTGTCCGCCCTGCGTGACGGTGCGACCACCGGGGCCGACCTCGCGCCGCTGCTGGTGGTCCCCAACCCGCCGCCGGGCGTCGGTTTCTTCGGGTCCGGCAAACAGGCCGCCGACGTGGCGTTTCTCGACGGTCAGACGTTCACGGGCACCAACTGTTCGGTCGCGTTTGCCAACGGGGTCATGACCGTCACCGACACGGCCAACAGCCGGGTCGCGTCGGCGGCGTTCTCGGGCGACGCGCTGGACCGCATCGTGCCCGCCAGTGGCCGGGCCCAGATCGACTTCCTGATGGTGGACGGTGGCGTGCAGCGCATCGGCAGCACGCTGTACCCGGCGGTGGGCACGCCGTCGGCGATCGGGCGTTTTCAGATCGCGGACTATGTGAACCCGCAGGCGATGGTGCTGGAGGCCTCGGTCAACCAGTCCGACGGCGCGGGCAATGTGGTCGGCGCGGCCTGCCGCAACATCAACCAGGCGCTGACCACCTGGGTGCGCCCGACGCTGTCGAGTGGTCCACTGAACTTTCTGGACAGCTATTCCACCGACCTGATGCAGACACTGGGCCTGGGCACGCAGGTGCCCGCGCTGGTGGGCAGCTACACCGGCCTGGCCACCTCGGGCAGCTACAAGAAAGTGCAACTGCGTCCCTCGATCAGTGTGGTGACCAACGTGACCCTGGCACCCTGCACCCTGACGGTGGACGACCGCGGTCAGGCGCTGCTCACGGTGGATGGCGTTCACGCCACCACCATCGATCTGGTCGGGCGCGCCGTGCTGTTCCATGGCGGCTCGATCCTGCCCATCGGGACCTCGACCACCGACACCGAGTACGTCAAAGGCTACGCCTTCGGATCGGTGGCCCAGACCCTCATGACCTGGGTCGACGGCGCGGCCTACCAGGGGCCAGGAGAGATCAACGATTTCCAGGTGACGGCGCTGGATGGTTCCTACCGGGAAGAGTATTCGTGCCGCTTCAAGTGAGGAGCGCTTCTGCCGGTGAACGGACGTGCGGCCCGCGGCGCGTCACATCCCCTCGCGCACCAGCCGCCCGTTCACCGCCTGCACCGGCCGCGCGTTCATGGGGAACAGGCGGGTGAACAGCCGCAGCTGGTCGGCGCCGAGCGTGACGGGCTGCTTGAGCACCATCCACAGCACGCCCTCGCTGCAGGGCGGCGTGGTCAGCGAGCCCATGAACTGGTAGTAGCGCTGGTCCGAGGGCAGCAGCTCGTTGAGGTCCAGCAGGTCATCGGGCAGGGGCACACGGTCCTGGGTGTCCAGCGGCATGCGTGTCCACACCTTCTGCACAAAGGGGTTGTTCTGGCCCACGTCCATCAGCACCGCCACCACGGCCAGCTGGCCGGCTTCGTTCTTGTGCACCAGGTGCGCCACCATGGCAAAGCCCTTGTAGTTCACCTTTTCCTCCGCCGGGTGGTGGAAGTGGAACTGCACCAGCTTGTAAACCGAGCCGCGCACCTTGATCCAGTTGTGGCCCATCGGGTCGACCTGGATGGTGTGGCCGTTGTTGACCACGCTGCCGCCGCTGCCGCTGTAGTGGAACTCGATCGGCTCGGCCGGGCCGGGCACGGCGTCGGTGGACTGGATGTGGATGGGGCTCTGGCGTTTGCCGATGGCGCAGGCGTTGAACTCCGGCTTCATCTGCCCCCATTGCTCGGGGCCGTGTTCGCCTTCGTATTCCCAGTGCACCTCGCCACCGTGGGCTGAGGGTGCCGCGTGGCCGGCCAGGGCAGCGGCGCGGGCCTTGGTGTATTCGTGGCCGGTGGCGCCGCCGTGGGTCGATGCCTTGGCTGTGTGGCGTGGCGCGGGCGTGTGCACCGCGGCCAGCTGGGTGGGGCGCGGGGCCTGCACGTCGTCGCCCACCAGCACGTGCACCTTGTCCTGTTCGGATCGCTTGGCCATGGCGGCGCGGATGCGGTCGGCCACCAGCTGCGGGTCGCCGGGCGCGGGTGGCGGCGCGGCGGCGGGCGCCTTGGCCG
>NZ_JBPCSJ010000034.1:0-2474 GCF_051007235.1 Hydrogenophaga sp.
TCACTCGCCACCTCGCCCGGCCGGGCCCCCCAGTCGGACGCCCAGTAGAGGTCGAAGCTGTCGGCGAGGGCGGCGGACACCGGGCCCTGGATCAGCAGGTCGCTGTCGAGAAAGTTGTAGTGCGCCGAGAGGTCGAAGTAGTCGTCGCCGATGTTGCGGCCGCCAACGAGGGCCTGCGCCCGGTCCACCACCAGCAGTTTGCGGTGGGTGCGGTGGTTGACCGCGAAAAAGCGCGCCAAGCCGGCGGTGTTGTAGTAGCGCACCTCCACGCCGGCGGCGGCCAGCTCGTGGGCGTAGTGCGGGGCCAGCTTGAACACCGGCAGCGAAAAGTCCACCAGCAGCCGCACCTTCACGCCCTCGCGCGCCTTGCGCGCCAGCGCCTGCGTCACCAGCCGGCTGGCGGTGTCGACCTCGTAGATGAAAAACTCCAGCTCGATGGAGGTCTTCGCCTGCTCGATCAGCTTCAGGCGCGTGGCCAGCGAGTCGAAGCCCACGTCCAGCAGCGCCACGGTGTGCGGTTCGGTCCGTCGCACGTCGGTGGCCGGGTGCGTCGGCGCCCGGCCCAGCCACTGCCGTTCGCTGGCTTCCTGGATGCCCAGGAACGCGGCGTACAGCAGCGGCGGCAGCACCACCAGCAGCGCCAGCGTGCCGAGCAGCGTCCACTTCAGCGCGCGGCGCAGGGTCCAGGCGGAGCGTGGCACCTCAATCCTCCAGCACGCGCACCTTCACGCCCTTGCCCTTGATCTTGGTGGTGGCCAGGCGGCTGGCCACCTGCTGCGCGATGGCGCGGTCCACCGCCACGTAGGTGGACCATTCGTTGACGTTGATCTTGCCCACTTGCTCGCGGGTGTAGCCCAGGTCGGCGGTGAGCGCGCCCAGCACGTCGCCCGGGCGGATCTTTTCCTTGCGCCCGCCCTGGATGTGCAGCGTGGCCATGGGCGGCTGCAGCGGTTCTTTGCTTGCTGGGGTGAGCTCGCTGACCGGGTGCCAGTCGGATTCGCGTTTTTGCAGCTGTTCGATGCGACCCACATAACCCATCTCGTCCATGCTGGCCAGGTTCAGCGCCAGGCCGTTTTCGCCCGCGCGGCCGGTGCGGCCGATGCGGTGGATGTGCACCTCGGGGTCGGGCGTCACGTCCACGTTGATGACGGAGGCCAGGCTGGCGATGTCCAGCCCGCGCGCGGCCACGTCGGTGGCCACCAGCACGCTGCAGCTCTTGTTCGCAAAACGCACCAGCACCTGGTCGCGCTCGCGCTGCTCCAGTTCACCGAACAGGGCCAGCGCGCTGAAACCCTGTGCCTGCAGCACGGCCACCAGGTCGCGGCACTGGGCCTTGGTGTTGCAGAAGGCGATGGTGCTGGCCGGGCGGAAGTGCAGCAGCAACTGGCTGACCACGTGCAGGCGTTCCTTCTCGCCCACCTCGTACCAGCGCTGTTCGATCTGCGCGCTGCTGTGCTGCGACTGCACCGCGATGGTCTGCGGATCGCGCATGAACTGCGCCGCCAGCTTGGCGATGCCTTCCGGGTAGGTGGCCGAGAACAGCAGGGTCTGGCGTTCCTTGGGGCACTGCTTGGCGACCTTGACGATGTCGTCGAAGAAGCCCATGTCCAGCATGCGGTCGGCCTCGTCCAGCACCAGGGTGTTGAGGGCGTCCAGCTGCAGGCTGCCGCGCTCCAGGTGGTCCATGAGGCGGCCGGGCGTGCCGACCACGATGTGCGCGCCGTGCTCCAGCGTGGCCAGCTGCCCGCGCAGCGGCACGCCACCGCACAGCGTGACGACCTTGATGTTGTCGTCCGCGCGCGCCAGGCGCCGGATTTCGGTGGTGACCTGGTCGGCCAGTTCGCGCGTGGGGCAGAGCACCAGGGTCTGCACCGCGAAGCGGCGCGGGTTCAGGTTGGCCAGCAGGGCCAGCGCGAAGGCGGCGGTCTTGCCGCTGCCGGTCTGGGCCTGGGCGATCAGGTCCTTGCCCAGCAGCGCGGGCGGCAGGCAGGCCGCCTGGATGGGCGTCATGCTCAGATAACCGAGCTGCTGCAGGTTGGCCAGGGTGGCCGGTGAGAGGGGGAGGGTGCCGAAGCCGGCAGACGAGGAAGCGGTAGGGGCAGAAGACATGCCCGATTATCGGTGGCCGTCCTCGGTGACGTTCTTTTCAGCCCTTGAGTGCGCGCAGCTTGACGAAGGCCAGCGCGGCCATGGTGGCGTCGTTCACCGGGTGGTGGGCCGGGCGGCGGGGCAGTTGCAGGTCGGTCATCAGGGCGTCGAAGCGCAGGTCGATGTGGCTGCCGGGGTTCTGCCGGTACTTATGGTCGTGGTACAGACCCGAGACCTCGATCTGTGGCTGCGGCAGCGGGATGCCGATGAGCGGCTGCACCAGACGGTTGAGCATGGCGACGTCGAATTCGAGGAAGTAGCCCACCAGCGGACGTGCGCCGATGAAGCGCAGCACGCGCTCGGCGGCTTCCTGTGGGGTCACGCCG
>NZ_JBPCSJ010000035.1:0-13560 GCF_051007235.1 Hydrogenophaga sp.
GGCGCGGATGCGCTCGCCCAGCGACACCGGCGCGCGCTTGATGCCGGCGAACAGGTCGGCCAGGCGGTTGCCGGCGTAGAAGGCGTCGCGCGAGGTCTTGAGCGAGTCGTGCACCGCTAACATGCCCACGAAGCCGGCCACGCCGATGGCCACCACCACCGCGATGGTGAGCACCTGCGCGCGCAACCGCGTCAGGTCGCGCCAGAGCTTGGTGTGCAGCGTACTCATCTTGAAGCGGTCACCAGCGCAGGGTGGACGCGGCCACCTTGTGCGGGTTCACATGGCTGTCGACGATGCGGCCATCGGCCAGGCGCAGCACGCGGTCGGCCATCTCGGCGATCGGCGCGTTGTGGGTGATGACCACCGTGGTGGTGCCCAGCTCGCGGTTCACGCGCTCGATGGCCTGCAGCACCATCACGCCGGTCGCGCAGTCCAGCGCGCCGGTGGGCTCGTCGCACAGCAGCACGGCCGGTCGCTTGGCGATGGCGCGCGCGATGGCCACCCGCTGCTGCTCACCGCCCGAGAGCTGCGACACGAAGTGGTGGCGCCGCTCGGCCAGGCCCACCAGGGCCAGCGCCTCGGCCGGGTCCATCGGATCCTCGGCCAGGTCGGTCACCAGGGCCACGTTTTCTTCAGCGGTCAGGCTGGGGATGAGGTTGTAGAACTGGAACACGAAGCCCACGTGCTCGCGCCGGTAGCGCGTCAGCTCGGCAACGCCCGCGCCGATGAGTTGATGCACCTGGCCTTCGTGCGTCCAGCTGGCCGAACCGCTGGTCGCGGTGTCCAGCCCGCCCAGGATGTTCAGCAGCGTGGACTTGCCACTGCCCGAGGCACCCAACAGCACCACGAACTCGCCGCGCACGATGTCCAGATCGACGCCGCGCAGCGCGTGCACGGCCGTGTCGCCCTCGCCATAGGTTTTGGTGAGGGCGCGGGCGGTGAAGACGGAACCGGAATGGCCGGAAGGGGCGGTGGAGTCCATGCGTCAATGTTCCACAAACGGCGTCATGACAGCCTGACGGGGATCAAGCCAGCGCAACACTGCCTGTCCATACGCTTTCCTGACGCTGGTGGCGTTAGGCTCTTGCCATGCACAGCCCGAGCATCACGCGCACCGTTCCCGCCCTGTTGGCCTGGGCCATCGCCTGGGCGGCGATGGCCGGCCTGGAAGATCGGCTGGATCTGGCCAACCTGGCCATGCTGCTGGTGCTGGCCTCGGCCCTGTCGGCCCTCTGGCTGCCCAGCTGGGCCAGCATGAGCGCCAGCGCGCTGGCGGTGCTGGCCTTCAACTGGTTCTTCGTGTCTCCCCGGTTCACCTTCACCGTGGACCTGCTCCAGAACGCGCTGCTGCTGGTGGCGCTGCTGCTGGTGAACTGGATCATCGCGGGCCTGGTGATCCGCCAGCGCCGTCTGGCCGAGACCGCGCAGACCGCGGCGGGCCGCGAGGCGCGGCTGCGCCAGTGGGGCGACACGCTGCGCGACGCCAGCGACCCAGCGGCCCACGCGGCGGCGCTGCGCGCGGCCCTGCAAGAGGCCACCAGAGGTGCTGTGGCGGTGTCGGTGCTGCGTGGACTGGGCGGCCAGCCCGAGGACGCGTCCACCCTCACCGCTGGTGAGCCCGATGGGGAACAGCGCACCGGCCTCGCCCTGTGCATCCGCGACGGCCGCGCAATGGGCGCTGGCAGCGGCCGCTACGACGAACTGCCCGACGCCTACCTGCCGCTGCGAGGACGCGGCATCACCCTCGGCGCCGCCCTGGTGTGCGACTTCGCGCGGCACCCCCATGCGGCTGATTTGAGACCGCACCTGCAGGCGCTGTGCGACCAGATGGGCGGTGCACTGCACCGTTCGCTGATCACCCTGCAGGAGCAGCAGGCACGCGAGCAGGCGCAGTTGCAGGCCACGCGCAGCGCGTTCCTGGCCGCGATTTCGCACGACTACCGCACCCCGCTGGCGACCATCATGGGGGCCGCGTCGGCCCTGCAGGCGCAGGGTGAACGCATGGACGCCGGGCAGCGCCACCGGCTGGCGGCGGACATCGTGGAAGAAAGCGAGCGGCTGGCGCGCCTGACCGACAACACGCTGCAGCTGGCGCGCCTGGACGCACCGGCGGTGAGCCTGCGGTGCGACTGGGAGTCGGCCGAGGAGATCGTGGGCGCGGTGTTGCGACGGGCGCGGCAGCGGCCGCAGGGTGCACGCATCAAGGCCTGGGTGGAGCCGGGCCTGCCGCTGCTGTGGTGCGACGCGATGCTGGTGTCGCAGTTGCTGGACAACCTGCTGGACAACGCGCTGAAGTACAGCCCGGCCGACTCGCCGGTGGCCCTGCACGCGGCGCGCAGTGGTGACGACATCTGCCTGAGCGTCAGCGACCAGGGACCGGGCATCAGCCCCGCCTGGCGCGAGAGGGTGTTCGAGGTGTTCCAGCAGGGCGAGTCCGCCGCAGCGCCTGTGGGCAGCGAACGCGAGCGCCAGGGCGCCGGCGTGGGGTTGGCGGTCTGCCGGGCGATTGCCCGGGCACACCAGGGCGAACTGCAGCTGGTGGCCCCGCCCGGCGGTGGCTGCCGGTTCGACTTCCGCCTGCCCCTGCGGGCCGCGGCGGACGGGCCGCCCGATGCCGCTGACCCGCCACCCCGGACCGCACCATGAGCCGCCGGATCCTGCTGCTGGAAGACGACCGGATGTTGCGAGCCTCGCTGGGCGAGGCGCTGCGGATCGAAGGTTATGCCGTGACCGCCGCGGCCAGCCTGGCCGATGCGAGGGCCGTGCTGCGGCACGCGGCACCCAACGAACCGATCGAGCTGGTGCTGCTGGACCTGGGCCTGCCCGATGGCGACGGGCAGGACCTGCTGGCAGAACTGCGCCGGCAGTCGAACCTGCCGGTGATCGTGATCTCGGCGCGCGAAGCCGAGGGCCAGAAGATCCGCCTGCTGGACGAGGGTGCCGACGACTACCTGGTCAAGCCGTTCGGCATCGGCGAGTTGCTGGCGCGCGTGCGTATGGCGCTGCGGCGGCGGGGCCACGCCAGCGAGCCGGCCATCCTGCAGTACCGGCACGGCGCACTGGACATCGACCTGCGCGCCCGCCGCGTACGACGCGGCGGCGCCGATGTGCACCTGACCCCCACCGAGTTCGACCTGCTGGCGCGGCTGGTGCGGCAGGCCGGCCAGGTGGTCACGCACCGCCAGCTGCTGGCGGACGTGTGGGGCGCCGAGCATGTGGAGCAGACCCACTACCTGCGCCTGTACATGGGTCAGCTGCGCGCCAAGCTCGAAGAGGACAGTGCCGAGCCGCAACACCTGCTGACCGAACCGGGCGTGGGCTATCGCCTGGCGGAGGCAGAGTAAGCCCCCCTGCGCCGCTGACGCGGCTTCCCCCCTGCTGCGCGGGGGGACGCACCCTGTGGCCGGGCCAAGCCCGTTCCACGGGTGCCCTGGATCAGACACTTCGCGCCGGATGCGTTCAGGTGTCGCCCTTTCTCCACTTATGCGTTCCTGATGCGCGGCGGCGCATCGTGGAAGCCTCTGAAGTCACGGAGCTTTCATGCAGAACCCCAACACCGCCGCCACCGATGCGGCCCCCCGCACCGCCGGCCAGCAGGGCCTGGCCGCGCTCACACTGGCCGCCATCGGCGTGGTTTACGGTGACATCGGCACCAGCCCGCTGTACACGGTCAAGGAAATCTTTGCGCCCCACACCGGCGTGCCGCTGGACGCGCCGCACCTGATCGGCGCGGTCTCGACCATCTTCTGGGCGCTGATGCTGGTGGTCACGCTCAAGTACGTGATCCTGATCCTGCGCGCTGACAACCACGGCGAAGGCGGCGGCCTGGCGCTGACCGCGCTGGCCGCCCGTGCGGTGGAGCAGCGCCCGGCCCTGCGCAACGCCCTGCTGCTGCTGGGCGTGTTCGGCGCCACGCTGTTCTATGGCGACAGCCTGATCACACCTGCGATTTCGGTGCTCGGCGCCATGGAGGGACTGGAGGTGCTGACGCCGGCGCTCAAGCCGTATGTGGTGCCCGCAACCGTGGTCATCCTGATCGGCCTGTTTTGCATGCAGCGCTTTGGCACTGCGGTGGTGGGCCGCTTCTTCGGCCCCATCATCGTGCTGTGGTTCACCGTGCTCGGTGCGGTGGGCGCCTGGCACATCGCGCAGCAGCCGGCCATCCTGGCGGCGCTGAACCCGCTGCACGCCTGGGAGTTCCTGTCCGGCCGAGGCTGGCATGTGTTCGCGGCGGTGGGCGCCATCGTGCTGGCACTGACCGGTGCCGAGGCGCTGTACGCCGACATGGGTCTCTTCGGCCGCAAGCCCATCCAGATCGCCTGGACCGTGCTCGTGCTGCCAGGTCTGGCGCTGAACTACCTGGGCCAGGGTGCGCTGCTGATCGGCGACCCGTCGGCCATCCAGAACCCCTTCTACCGCCAGTTCCCTGAAGCCTGGCTGCTGCCCGCGCTGGTGCTGGCCACGCTGGCGGCCATCATCGCCTCGCAGGCCGTCATCTCGGGCGCCTACTCGCTGACCAAGCAGGCGATCCAGCTGGGCTTTTTGCCGCGCATGCGGGTGCGCTACACCAGTGCACGCGAGATGGGGCAGATCTACATGCCTGGTGTCAACTGGGCGCTGCTGGTGGGTGTGCTGGCGGTGGTGCTGTTCTTCCGAAGCTCGTCGGCACTGGCCAGCGCCTACGGCATCGCGGTGACGCTGACCATGATGATCACCACCGTGCTGACCTACTTCGTGGTGCGCGAGGGCTGGCGCATGCCGGCGCCGGTGGCCATAGGCGCGACAGCGTTCTTCCTGGTCATCGACGCGCTGCTGGTGGCTGGCTGCGCCATCAAGTTCATGGACGGCGGCTGGTTCCCGCTCACGCTGGGCCTGGTGCTGTTCGTGCTGATGAGCACCTGGCGGCGCGGCCGCGAACTGCTGATGGACAGCATCCGCCGCGACGGTCTGGTGCTGCAGGACTTCATCGACCAGCTGGACCCGCGCAGCGTGCACCGCGCCGAACGCACCGCCGTGTACGCGGTAGCCGACCCCGACACCGTGCCGCAGGCCCTGCTGCACAACCTCACGCACAACCAGGTGCTGCACGCGCGCAACGTCATCCTCACGGTGCGTTTCCACGACGTGCCCTGGGTGCCGATGGAGCGCCGGGTCGACGTGCAGGCGCTGGACCACGGCTTCTGGCGGGTGCAGGTGAGCTACGGTTTCATGAACACGCCCGACATCCCCAAGGCGCTGGAACTGACCGCCTCGCACGGGCTGGCGGTGCCGCTGTTCGAGACCAGCTACTTCCTCAGCCGCGAGACCGTGGTGCCCACGCGGGGCAGCGGCATGGCGAACTGGCGCGAGAAGCTGTTCGCCACCATGAGCCAGAACGCCGGCGGCGTGGTGGAGTTCTTCCGCCTGCCGGGCAACGCGGTGGTGGAGCTGGGCACGCGGGTACCGATCTGACGGCCCATCCAACGGCCGGCCTGAATGGACGATGGTCAGGGTCGCAACAACGCCCCCCGCGCCGCCGCCACGATCTGCCGCGTCAGCCCGTCCAGCACACCCGACGCGGCGCGCGCAGTCTGCCAGTGCAGCGGCACGTCCAGCGGCGTGCCCGGCACCAGCTCCACGAGCGATCCGTCGGCCAGCTGCTGGGCCACCATGGCCTGCGGGAACATCCCCCAGCCCATGCCCGCCAGCGCGGCGGTGACGAAGGCCTGGGGCGACGGCAGGGTGTGGCGCGGCAGCTGCACGTGCCGGTGGCACAGGCGTCGCACCCAGCTGGCCTGCAGTTCGTCCTTGTTGTTGAACAGCAGGCTGGGCGCCTGCGCCAGGCTGCCGGCACCCACACCCTGCGCGAAGTACCGTGCCACGAAAGCCGGGCTGGCGGCGGCCAGGTAGCGCATCACGCCCAGCGGCTGGCTGTTGCAGCCGGTGGCGGGCCGCGCGGCGCTGGTGACGGCGGCCACCACGGCGCCGGTGCGCAGCCACTCGGCCGTGTGGTCCTGGTCGTCGACGCTCAGGTCGACCAGCACCGGCGCCTCAGCCGCAAACGCCGCCAGCGCGGGCGCGAACCAGCTCGCCAGGCTGTCGGCGTTCACCGCCACCGGCAGGCGCACGCGCACGCCGCCCTCGGGCGCCACCGTGGGCAGCGCGTCGCCCAGTTCCTGCTCCATCAGCAGCACGCGGTCCATGTGCTGGCACATGCGGCGCCCGGTGTCGGTGGGGGTGCAGGGCTGGCCGCGCACCACCAGCGCACAGCCCACACGTTCTTCGAGCAGGCGGATGCGCTGAGAGATCGCGGATGGCGTGACGTGCAGCGCGCGCGCCGCGCGGTCGAAACTGCCTTCGCGCACCACGGCGGCCAGGGCGTTGAGGGCGGCGTAGTCCAGCATGGATGCAGTTTTTCTTAATCGGATGAAGGAAAGACAGTTTGCCTTCACCCGCCAACCCAGGCAATCTCGGCGCATGTCGTCCACTTCGTTTGCCCAGATCCTTCCTGTGTTCGTCCAGGGCCTGCTGCTCAGCCTGGGGCTGATCGTCGCCATTGGTGCGCAGAACGCCTTTGTGCTGCGCCAGGGCCTGCGGCGCGAGCATGTGCTGCCAGTGGTGGCCTTCTGTGCGCTGGCCGACGCGGTGCTGATCACCGCCGGCGTGCTGGGCATGGCGCAGGCGCTGGGCCGCCACCCGGCGCTGGCCCAGGCCATGGCGCTGGCGGGTGCAGCCTTCCTGGCCTGGTACGGCTGGCAGGCGCTGCAACGCGCGCGCCGCGCCAGCCAGTTGCAGGCAGCCGACGGCGGCACGGGCCTGAGCCGCGGCGCGGTGCTGGCGCAAGCGGCGGCCTTCACCCTGCTCAATCCGCATGTGTACCTGGACACGGTGCTGCTGGTCGGCAGTATCGGCGCGCAGCAGCCTGCCGGGCTGCAGGGCTGGTTCATCGCCGGTTCCAGCGTCGCCAGCCTGGGCTGGTTCACCGCGCTGGGGTTTGGCGCGCGCTGGCTGGCACCGCTGTTTGCCAAACCACGTGCCTGGCAGGTGCTGGACGCCCTGATCGGCCTGACCATGTGGGTGTTGTCGGCAATGTTGCTGCGCCTCGCGCTGGCACCTGTCAGCGCCTGAGCCGCCTTGCACAATCGCCAACATGTACCGCCCCGCCCACTTTGAAGAAAACCGCTCTGAGGTGCTGCACGCCATGATGCAGGCCCACCCGCTGGCCCAGCTGGTCACGCACGGTGCCGATGGCCTGGATGCCAACCCCCTGCCCTTCGAGCTGGACACCGCCGCCGGCCCGCACGGCACCCTGCGCGCCCACGTCGCGCGCGCCAACCCGGTGTGGCAGCAGGCGGACGGCACCGAGGTGCTGGTGATCTTCCAGGCGGCCCAGGGCTACATCTCGCCCAACTGGTACCCCAGCAAACCCGAGCACCACCGCCACGTGCCGACCTGGAACTACGCGGTGGTGCACGCACACGGCCGCCTGCACGTGATGGACGACGAGCGCTTCGTGCGCGGGCTGGTGGCGCGCCTGACGCGCGAGCACGAACAGCGCAGCCAGCAGCCGCGCCCCTGGCGCATGGGCGATTCGGCGCCCGACTTCATCGACGGCATGCTCCAGGCCATCGTCGGCGTCGAGGTCGAGATCACCCGCCTGGTGGGCAAATTCAAGCTCGGCCAGAACCGCGAGGCCCGCGACCGGGAAGGCGCCGCCGCCGGCCTGGATGGGCTGGGGCAGCACGACCTGGCCGAGGCGATGCGCAGCGCGGCGGTCCCCAAGCAGGGGAATTGACGGTCCCGCAGGCGTCTGTTTCGGCGCCCGAAAACCACGACCAGCCGTGACAATCACCCGGTGAAAACCCGCCACTTTGCCCAGCTCGTGGGCCTGTCCGCGCTCTGGGGCGCCTCGTTCCTGTTCCTGCGCGTCGCCAGCCCGCTGCTGGGGCCCACGGTGATGGCCACCAGCCGCGTATTGCTGGCCACGCTGACACTGGCCGCGCTGATGGCCCTGCTGCGCGAACCCTGGCCCTGGCGCCACTGGCGCGAGCTGTTCCGCCTGGGCGCGCTGGCGCTGGCCGCCCCCTTCCTGCTCTACGCCTGGGCCGCGCTGCGCCTGCCCGCCGGCTACAGCGCCCTGCTCAACACCACGGTGGTGCTGTTCGGCACCCTGGCATCGGCCTGGCACGGGCAGGACACGCTCAGTGCCCGCAAGCTCATCGGCTGCGCCATCGGCTTTGTGGGCGTCGGGCTGATCCTGCAACTGGGGCCGGTGGCGCCCACCGCCGAAACGCTGGCTGCGGCACTGGCCTGCATCGCGGCGGCGGCCTGCTACGGCGTGTCCACACCGCTGATGAAAAAAGCCACCGAACACATGCAGCCGCTGGCGATCGCCACCGGCATCAGCGCCGCCGCCTTCGTGATGCTGCTGCCCGCCGGCCTGTGGGGCCTGCCGCAGGCGAACTTCACGCCCACGGCCATGGTCGCCCTGCTGATCATGGGCGTGTTCACCTCGGGCCTGGCCTACTGGCTGAACCTGCGCATCATCCGGCACGTTTCGCCGGTGGCGGCCACCAGCCCGGCCTTCCTCATCCCCGTGTTCGGCGTGACCTGGGGCCACCTGTTCCTGGGCGAGTCGCTCTCGCCCGGCATCTTCGCCGGGGGCGCGCTGGTGCTGCTGGCCACGGCCCTGGTGACGGGCTTCAACCCCTGGCGCCGCACCGGCGTGGAAACGCCGCCCTGACGCCAGCCTGAGCCTACAGCTTTCAGCGCCGCGGCCGATACGGCATGTGAACCCCGGTGGTGTCGCCGGGCAGCGGAGTTGCCATGTCAGTTGCATTCCCGGCCGGCGCGTCGGCCACCGCCATCGGCCTGAGCGGCCTGCGCGCGGCACAAACGCGGCTGGACACCACCGCCCATAACGTCGCCAACGCGCAGACCCCGGGTTTTCGTCGCCACACGGTGCAGCAGACCGCCATGCCCGAGACCGGTGGCGTGCAGACCCAGGCGGTGCGTGAAGACACGGCACAGTCGGGTGACCTGGGCCACCTGGCCGAAGACCTGGTGGAGCAGCGCATGGCGCTCTACAGCTTCGCGGCCAACCTCAAGACCATCGCCACCGAAGACCGCATGCTCGGCAGCCTGCTGGACCGACAGGCCTGAACGGTCCCAACGGCCCTGCTGGCCCGCACCTGATGGATCAGTCTCCGCCCGGAAAGTCGTAGTCGTCGTCCACCGCGCGGCCGGCCATGTAGGGCAGCACACGGGCCAGAAAAATCTCGCCCATCCAGCGGCGCACGGCGGCATCCTGCAGGTGGGGGCCGCCATCCAGCGTCAGCGCGCAGAAGTGGCCGATGCCGTCGTCCAGCGTCAGGCCCGGGGGCAGCGGCGGCGGGCACAGCACGCTGCCATCGCTCTGGGTGCTGATCTCCAGCTGCCAGGCGTTCATGAACCGGTGGAAGTAACCCACCGTGCCCTTGCGCCAGACCTCGGCGATGTAGACGCTCCAGGAGCCGTGGTCCTCGATCACGAAGCCCCAGTCGAACTCGTACACCGCCTGCGGCGCGTCGGCGAACACGCCGATCTGCTGCGCATCGTCGCGCGCGGCGAACTCGGCGAACAGTGGCCCCGGCCCGGTGGGCTGGGCGTTCACAAAGCGCTGGATGTCGTCGGTGTCGAAACCGAACAGCGGGTCCGGGTCGGACATGGGGCGCTTGGCCCGGTTGATCAGGCGCGAGGTGGCGTCCACGCTCTTTTGGGCCTGGATGCACTGATCCATGAAGGTCTTGCGCCCTTCGGGCGTGGCCAGCTGCTCCAGCGTGGCGTCAAAGGCCTTGTCGTCTTTCAGGTGCCCGTCTTCGCGGAAGCGCAGCACGATGTCCAGCATCGCGTTGCGGGTGATGTGCTCCAGGGTGTAGGCCATCTCGCCGCCTTCGAAGTCGGTCATCGAGCGCTGGATCCAGGCCATGGTTTCCTGGTGCGACAGGCCCTGGGGCGCGCGCGGCATGTCGTTGAACAGGGCTCTCAAGGCCCTCACCGTGTCCAGATCGCTGGCCATGGGGCCTCCGTTTTGGGTTCCAGGGAAAGAATCATCAAGTCCATTGTGCCGCGGCGGCGGCACCGCGGCGCAACAGGCCCTGTGCAGGGCGTCACGGTCAGGGCCATGGTGTGGTCGGGCGCGGAAAGGAGTTTCAGTAGTACCTTTTCGTCACTTCGCCCGAAATCTTGAGCACGGAGCCGACCGGGCGGCGGAACTGGCAGAATCGCCGGCCCTGCGCGCCTCCGGTGCGCGTTGTCCCGCCTCCCTGTTCCCGCACCCCATGTCCCCTTCTCCTGCCGGCACGCTCGGCATCGACTTCGGCACCTCCAACTCCGCCATGGCCTGGGCCGGCCCGCAAGGCCCGGCACGGCTGATCCCGCTGGAAGGCACGGCGGTGGCCATGCCCACCGCGGTGTTCTTCAATGCCGAAGACCAGCGCATCCACTTCGGCCGCGACGCCATGGCCCAGTACCTGGCCGGCACCGAAGGCCGGCTGATGCGATCGCTCAAGAGCCTGCTGGGCAGTTCGCTCATCCTCGAAAGCACGGTCGTCAACCACCGGCAGATGCGCTTTCTGGACATCGTCGCCACCTTCCTCGGCGAACTGCGCCACCGCGCCACCCTGGCCCTGGGCCACGCACCCGAACGCGTGGTGATGGGCCGGCCGGTGCACTTTGTCGACGAAGACGCCGCGCGCGACGCGCAGGCCCAGCAGTCGCTGCTGGAAGCGGCGCAGGCCGTGGGTTTCAAAGACATCACGTTCCAGTTCGAACCCATCGCCGCTGCGCTGGACTACGAACAGCGGCTGGAAAAAGAAGCGCTGGTGCTGGTGGTGGACCTGGGCGGCGGCACCTCCGACTTCACCGTGGTGCGCCTGGGCCCGCAGCGCATGGCGCAGGCCGACCGCAGCGCCGACGTGCTGGCCACCACCGGCGTGCACATCGGCGGCACCGACTTCGACCGCCAGCTCAGTCTGGAACGCGTCATGCCGCTGCTGGGCTTTCGCCATACCGGCCCGCAGCAGCGCGAAGTGCCCAGCCGCGTGTTTTTCGATCTGTCCACCTGGCACCTGATCCACTGGCAGTACCAGCCGCGCGCCATCGCGCAGGCCCAGGCGCTGCGCACCAACTACAGCGACCCGGTGCTGCACCAGCGCCTGATGCGCGTGCTGCAGGACAAGCAGGGCCACCACATCGCCCACGAGGTGGAGCAGGCCAAGATCCGCGCCTCGGTGCAGGACGCCGACACAGCCGTGGACCTGGACGTGGTCGAAGCCGGCCTGAGCGCCGCGCTGGGCCCAGCCGCCCTGCACGAACACCTGGACGCGCTGCTGGAGCGCACCGTGGTCTGCGCCGCCGAGTGCGTGCTGCGCGCCGGCCTCACCGCCGATGCGCTGGACGCGATCTACCTGACCGGCGGTTCTTCGGCGCTGCGCCCCTTCCAGCAGGCGCTGCGCGCGGCCTTTCCCACCGTGCCGCTGGTCGAGGGCGACCTGTTCAGCGGCGTGGCGGCAGGCTTGCCGTACAGCGGATAGCCACCCGGAGCGCATGCCCGATGCCAGGGCACCCGTGGAACGGGCTCTGCCCGGCCACAGGGTGCGTCCCCCTCCGAGCGCCGCAGGCGCGTCAGAGAGGGGGAAGCCGTGCAGCGGCGCAGGGGGAGCTTCACTTCAGCGCGCGCAGGCGAAGTGCGCAGCCAGTGGCCACCAGAGCGCAGGCAGACGACAGCCAGAACACGCTGGACAGACCAAAAGCCGACGACAGCAGCCCGCCGCCCAGCCCGCCGATCACGCCCGGCAGGCCGTAACCCACCACGGTGTACAGCGCCTGGCCGCGGCCGCGCAACCGGCCCGGGAAGTGGTGCGAGATCAGCGCGATGCACACCGTGTGGTGCGCTGCGAAGGTGATGGCGTGCAGACACTGCGCCAACAGCAGCAGCGGCCAGACCTGCGGCAACCCGGCCGTGAGCGCCATGCGCAGCGCCATCAGCGCGGCGGCCAGCACCAGCCAGCCGGTCAGGCTGAGTTTTGGCAACCAGCGGCCCTGGGTGAAGAACCAGCCGATCTCGATCAGCACCGACAGCGCCCACAGCAGGCCGATGACCGTCTTGCTGTAGCCCAGGCTGTCGAGGTAGAGCGAGAAAAAGACGTAGATGAAGATGTGCGCGAGGATGTGGAAGAACACCGCCGCGAAGAACCAGCGCACTGGCGACTGCCGCAGCAGTGGCCAGATGGCGGGGTGGTCGGTCTCGTGGTGCGCGGTCTCCTTGTGGTCGGGCAGCCACCAGACGCTGGCCACCACCGCCAGCAGGGTCACCAGCGTCCACGCCGGGAAGTGGCCCAGGCCGAAATGCTCGAACCACCAGCCCGCCACCATGACGGTGACCAGGAAACCCAGCGATCCCCACAGCCGCACGCGGCCGTAGCGCTTGGCGTCGAACGCCCCGCCCTGGCTGACCAGGTGGGCCAGCGCCGCCTCGCTCATGGGCATCATGGCGCTGGTGTGGGTGAACATGAGCAGCAGCACCACGAACAAGGCCACCGGTCCGAGCGGGAACCACAGCGCCATCGAGAAGACCAGCGCCGCCGTGGCGCCATAGCGCAGCAGCTTGACGCGCTCACCGGTGCGGTCGCTCAGCGTGCCCCAGGCGTACGGTGCAAACAAGCGCGTGGCCGACTGCACCGAAGTCAGCACGCTGATCGCGAACAGCCCGAACCCCAGATCCTTCAGCCAGAGCGGCAGGTAGGGGTTGAAGAAGCCGATGTGGGCGAAGTAGCTGGCTGAAAGCGCCGCGAACGGCAGAAGCTGTTTTCTTTGCTCAGGCACGACCGGCGGCCGCAATGTCGGGCGTGGTCACCTGAACGTCACCGCACTGTGCACGGTGGCGCAGCGCATGGTCCATCACCACCAGCGCCAGGAGCGCTTCCATGATGGGCGCTGCGCGGATGCCCACGCAGGGGTCGTGGCGACCCTTGGTGATGACCTCGGTCGGGGCGCCCGCCACGTCGATGGAGTCGCGCGGGATCAGGATGGAACTGGTGGGCTTGATGGCGACCGACACGTCCAGGTCCTGCCCGGTGCTGATACCGCCGAGCACGCCGCCGGCCTTGTTGCCGACAAAGCCTTGCGGGGTCAGCGAATCGCCGTGGGTGGAACCCTTGTCGGCCACCGAGGCGAAGCCGGCGCCGATCTCCACGCCCTTGACGGCGTTCAGACCCATCATGGCGTAGGCGATGTCGGCGTCCAGCTTGTCGTACAGCGGTTGGCCCAGGCCCACGGGCATGCTTTTCGCCACAACACGCAGGCGCGCACCACACGAATCGCCGCTCTTGCGCAGCGCGTTCATGTAGTCCTCCAGCGCCGACACGTCGGCCACCGGGGCGAAGAACGGGTTGTTCGGCACGTGGTCCCAGCTCTCGAAACCGACCGGCACTTCGCCGATCTGCGTCATGCAGGCGTGGAAGGTGGTGCCGAACTTTTCCTTGAGCCATTTCTTGGCCACCGCGCCGGCCGCCACGGTGGGCGCCGTCAGGCGGGCCGAGC
>NZ_JBPCSJ010000036.1:0-9542 GCF_051007235.1 Hydrogenophaga sp.
CAGCAGCGCCGCGTAATTGGTGTGCCGCCAGCCAATGCCCATGGCGGTCAGGCGAGCCGGAAGGGACGGTGCAGGCATCGCGGGCGGGCAAGTTGGGTTGATGGACGCTGGAGTCGATCAGCTCTTCTTCTGCATGTCGTCCTTTTTCATCATGTCGTCTTTCTTCATCATGCCGCCCTTGGCTTCGTCCATGCTCATGCCGTTCATGGTCTTGCAGGTGCCGGCGGCCACGTACTTCCATTCGCCCTTGTCGTTGTCCACCTTGGCCTGACCGGCGCAGGAATGGGTGCCCGCGAGGTTGGCGCAATCGTTCTGACCGGCCTTGGCGATGCCGAAGCACTTCTCTTTGGCGGCGTTCTGCGCCATGGCGGGCGAGGACAGCAGGGCGAGCGACATCAGCGAGGTGGCGGCGGCGGTGATCATGGTGCGTTGGTTCATGGTGTGACTCCTGAGGGGTTGAGGGGGAAGGTCAACCGGGTGGCGCCGTTCAAGCGTTGGACCGGTTGAGGTTCAGTCGCGGTGTACCCAAGCTTCTTACATCGGACGCCAAAAAAAGTTGGCAGGCCCGGCGTTCAGAGCAGCTCGGCGATGCGGTCCCAGGCCTCGGGCGGGATGCGCCCGCTGTAGCGCTCCACCAGGCGGCCCTGCTTGTCGATCAGGCAGGCGCTGGGCAGGTGCTCGGGGCGGCCCATGCTGTCGATGAAACCGGGGGCACCGGCCCACAGCGATGTGAACTGCTGCGGCACGGGCACCGTTTGCCGGACCAGGGTTTCGTAGCGGGCGAAGTCTTGTGCCCGCGCGTCCATGTTGACGCCCAGCAGCGTGAACGGCTGGCCCTGCCAGCCCGTGAGGTTGGCGCGCAGCTCGCGCATCTTGTCGCGGCAGACCGCGCAGCCGGTGGACCAGTACAGCACCAGCACGACCCGCCCGCGCAGCCCCGCGAGCTGCAGGCGCTGACCGTCCGGTGTCGTGCCCTCAAGGGTGGGCGCCAGTTCGGCGTTGGCGTTTGCCGCCATCAACGGCCCCGATGCGCTGGCGGCCAGCAGCGCCAAGGCCTGCCGGCGTGTGAAAGAGGCCTGGGGTGCGTGCGGATGCGTCATAGGGTTTCTCCGGTGAGAACCTTTGGTCGACTTTTTTCTCCACTCCTTACACTGGCGCCCACTTGCGAACCAACATGACCTCAAACTCCCCCACCGATTTCGAGCAGCAGCTGGCGGCCCAGCGCAGCTACCTCATGCGCTTTGCGCGACTGCAACTGCGCAACGACGCCTGGGCCGAGGATGTGGTGTCCGAAACCGTGCTGGCCGCGCTGGCCAAACCGCAGGCCTTCGAAGCGCGCTCGCAGCTCAAGACCTGGCTGGTGGGCATCCTCAAACACAAGATCGTGGACCTGCTGCGCCAGCGCGGCCGCGAGGTGGCGCTGGACAGCGGCTCGGACGACGACAACGCCGACCCGCTGGAGCACATGGCGTTCAAGGTCGACGGTCACTTCGCCGAAAGGCCGGCCGACTGGGGCAACCCCGAGCAGGACCTGAAAAGCCGTCAGTTCATGGCGATCCTGGAGGCCTGCACCGACAAGCTGCCCGCGGTGCAGGGCCGCCTGTTCCTCATGCGCGAGTGGCTGGAGCTGTCCAGCGACGAGATCTGTAAGGAGCTGGCGCTGACACCGACCAACCTCTACGTCCAGCTGCACCGCGCCCGCTTGCGCCTGCGCGAATGCCTGGACATGAACTGGTTTCAACAGCCCCGGACCCGATGAAAGCCCACTACCCGCTGCGCCGCACCTGCAAGGAAGTCACCGCCCTGGTGATCGCCCGGGAAGACCGCGCGCTCCCGCTGACCGAACGCCTGGCCCTGCGCCTGCACATGACCATGTGCCAGGCCTGCCCCACCTTCGAACGGCAGGTGCTGACCATGCGCAACGCCCTCAAACAGTGGCGCCACTATGGGGCGGACGGCCCAGGGGACGATTGATCCCGAGGCGTCGGTTGGCAGGGCGTTGATCGCCAGCGCCGGCGCGGGGTACCCGATCGCGCACTGGCATCTTTTTTTCCTCACTTGAGAGGTGTCCCATGTCGTTCAAGCTTGTCTGCCGGACCCTGTTGTCTTGTGGCGTATCCGGTGTGGCGCTGGTCGCGCTGGTTCAGCCCGCCCACGCCCAGCCGGCCAAAGCCACGGCGGTGTTTGCCGGTGGCTGTTTCTGGTGCATCGAAAAAGACTTCGAGCAGCTGCCCGGCGTGATCGAGGTGGTGTCGGGCTACACCGCGGGCCAGACGGCCCAGCCCACTTACGAGCAGGTCAGCCGGGGCGGCACCGGGCACGCCGAGGCGGTGCGGGTGGTCTACGACCCCGCCCGGCTCACCTACGCACAGCTGGTGGACTATTTCTGGCGCCACATCGACCCGACGGTCAAAGACCGGCAGTTCTGCGACGTGGGCAGCCAGTACCGCAGTGGCATCTACTGGCAGAACGAGGCGGAGAAAAAGGTGGTCGAAGCCAGCCGCGAAGCGCTGCTCAAAAGCGGGCGGTTCCCCGCCATCCACACCGAACTGGCCGCGGCCAGCACCTTCTGGCCGGCCGAGGACTACCACCAGGACTATTACAAGAAGAACCCGGTGCGCTACACCTACTACCGGGCCGGCTGCGGGCGCGACCTGCGGGTCGAGCAGCTCTGGGGCAAGCGCTGAACCGGCCTCAGTTCAGCAGGGCCTGGGCGAACTCTTTCGCGTCGAAGGTTTCCAGGTCTTCGAGCTTTTCACCGACACCGATGAAGTAGATCGGCACCGGCCGCTCGCGGGCGATCGCGCAGACCACGCCACCCTTGGCCGTGCCGTCGAGCTTGGTGATGACCAGGCCGGTGAGGCCCAGCGCTTCGTCGAAGGCCTTGACCTGCATCAGCGCGTTCTGGCCGGTGTTGCCGTCGATGACCAGCAGCACTTCGTGCGGCGGAACCGATGCCCCCACGCTTCCCGCTTCGCGCGGTGCGCTGCCCCCCGAGGGGGCTGTTCCCCCTTGGGGCGGCCCGGCAGGGGAACGTTCACTGTCGTTTCCGGCCTTGGCAATCGTACGCTTGATCTTCTTCAGCTCTTCCATCAGGTGCAGCTGGGTCGGCAGGCGGCCGGCGGTGTCGACCAGCACCACGTCCTTGCCGCGCGCCTTGCCGGCGCTCACGGCGTCGTAGCTCACCGCGGCCGGATCGCCGCCTTCCTGCGTGATGATTTCCACCGTGTTGCGATCGGCCCAGACGGCCAGTTGCTCGCGCGCCGCCGCGCGGAAGGTGTCGGCCGCGGCCAGCAACACGCTGGCACCTTCGTTGGCCAGGTGGCGCGTGAGCTTGCCGATGGACGTGGTCTTGCCCGCGCCGTTGACGCCCGCGACCATGATCACCGTAGGCTTGTGCTCGCCGATCACCAGCGGTTTCTGCAGCGGCGCCAGCAGCTCGGCAATGGCCTCGGCCAGCAGTCCCTTGACGGCCGCGGGGTCGGTGGCCTTGCGGTCCTTGACGCGCTTCTTCAGGTCCGTCAGCAGGTGCTCGGTGGCCTTGACGCCGGTGTCGGCCATCAGCAGCGCGGTCTCCAGCTCTTCGTACAGCGCGTCGTCGATTTGCGTGCCGGTGAAGACGGTGGCGATGCTGGAGCCGGTCTTGCGCAGGCCGGCCTTGAGTTTGTCCAGCCAGCCCTTGCGCTCGGGCGCCGGGGCGGGTGCCGGTACCGGTGCGGCGGGCAGCGGCGCCGGCGTTGGCGCGGCGGCAGAAGCGGGCGCAGCGACTGGCACGGGCGCCGCAGTGGCCGGTGCTGGGGCCGCGCTGGGCTCGGCAGGAGGAGGGGCGGGGGGTTTCTTGCGGAAGAACGAGAACATTTTGGAATCTCTTGTATCTTCCCCATTCTATGAAACGCCCCTTTCACGCTGGTGTCGCGCGCTGGTGCATGGCCTTGCTGCTGGTGGTGAGCGCCACGGCCGCCACAGCCTCCGCCCCCGGCCCGCAACGCTTCACCCTGTCCAATGGCATGACGCTGATCGTGCAGCCCGACCGCCGCGCCCCCACGGTGGCCCACATGCTGTGGGTGCGGGTGGGCGCCATGGACGAGGTGGACGGCGCCAGCGGCGTGGCCCATGTGCTGGAACACATGATGTTCAAGGGCACGCCCGACCTGAAGCCGGGCGAGTTCTCGCGCCGCGTGGCGGCCCTGGGCGGGCGCGAAAACGCCTTCACCAGCCGCGACGCCACCGCCTACCACCAGCAGCTGGCCAGCCAGCACCTGGAAGCGGTGATGCGACTCGAAGCCGACCGCTTCGCCCGCAACCAGTGGAGCGACGAGGAGTTCCGCAAGGAGCTGGAAGTGGTCAAGGAAGAACGTCGCCAGCGCACCGAAGAGTCGCCCCGCGCGCGCTTCTTCGAAAGCTTCACCGCCACCGTGTTCCAGACCAGTCCGTACCGCCGCCCTGTCATCGGCTGGATGAGCGACCTCGATGCGCTCACGCCGCAAGACGCGCGTGACTTCTATCGCCGCTGGTACGTGCCGGCCAACGCCGCGGTGGTGATCGCCGGTGATGTGGACGTGGCGCGCGTGCGCACCCTGGCCGAATCTATCTACGGCCGCATCCCGGCGCATGCCGTGCCCGAGCGCAAGCCGCGCGACGAGGTGGCGCCGCAGGGGCCGCGCCGCATCGAGTTCCGCGCCGCCACCGAGCAGGCCCTGGTGGCGCTGGCCTGGCACATGCCCAAGCTGGCCGCGCCCGATGCGCAGGACGCCGGCAGCCAGGACGCGCTGGCCCTGACGGTGCTGTCCGCCGTGCTCGACGGCTACGGCGTGAGCCGGCTGGACCGCGCCCTGGTGCAAGGCAGCACCGGGTCGCGCCTGGCCGACAGCGCGGGCGCTTCGTTCGGCCTGACCGGGCGCGGGCCGCAGTTGTTCACCCTCACTGCTGTGCCCGCCGCGGGCGTGGCGCCCGAGCAGGTGATCACCGCGCTCAAGGCCGAGGTGGCGCGCATCGCGCGCGAGGGCATCAGCGCCGCCGAACTGCAGCGCGTGAAAACGCAGTGGACCGCCAGCGAAACCTACAAGCTCGACTCGGTCTTCAACCAGGCCCAGGAGCTGGGCAGCCACTGGGTCAACGGCTGGGGCGTGGACGCCAGCCCGCAGCTGATGGCCCGCCTGCAGGCGGTGACGGCCGAGCAGGTGCAGTCGGTCGCGCAGCGCCTGTTCGGCGACGACCACCTGACCACCGGCGTGCTGGTCCCCGATCCGACCCGCCCGCGCACCGCGGCACCCGCCGGCCCGCGCCCGGCGCTCTCGCGCCACTGAACACAAGCCCATGCCCATGTTGCAAAAAGCCCTCGCGCTGCTGGCGCTGGTGATCGTGCCCGGGTGGGCGCAGGCCGCCATCCCGATCCAGCACTGGACGCACGCCAGCGGCGCGCGCGTGTACCTGGTCGAGAGCCCGTCCATCCCCATGCTGGACGTGCAGATCGACGTGGACGGCGGCAGCCGCCGTGACCCGGCCGCGCAGGTCGGGCTGGCCAGCGTCACCGCCGACCTGCTGACCGCCGGCGTGGCCGCACAAGGTACCGCGCCAGCACTCGACGAAAACCAGCTGGCCGAGGCCTGGGCCGACCTGGGCGCCAGCTTCGGCGCCAGCGCCAGCGGCGAGCGTTTCAGCCTGTCGCTGCGCAGCCTGACCCAGCCCGATCTGCTGCAGCGCGCGGTGGCCCTGGCCGCGCGCCAGCTGGCCGCACCCGCCTGGCCCGACGCGGTCTGGCAGCGCGACCGCGCACGCATGGTGGCCGCCTGGCAGGAGGCACAAACCCGCCCGGCCACGCACGCCGGCCGCGCCTTTGCACAGGCCGTGTACGGCGACCACCCCTACGGCCGCGAAGCCACCCCACCAACCTGGGCGGCCATCGACACCGCCGCTATGCAGGCCTTCTACCGCCGCCACGTGGCCGCCTGCCGCACCCAGGTGGTGCTGGTGGGCGCCGTCGACCGCGCCGGTGCCGAGCGCATCGTTGGCCAGTTCATGGCGGCCATCGCGCCGCATGGGTGCGAGGCGTTGCCGGTCGTGCCCGACGTGCCGAAGCTGACCGCGGCGGTCGAGAAGCGCATCCCGTTTGACGCGGCACAGGCCCAGGTGCTGGTGGGCCAGCCCGGCATGGCCCGCAACGACCCGGACTTCTTTCCCCTGTTCGTGGGCAACTACATCCTGGGCGGCGGCGGCTTCGTCTCGCGTCTGACGACCGAGGTGCGCGAAAAGCGTGGGCTCAGCTACAGCGTCTACAGCTACTTCGCGCCGGGTCTGCAGGCCGGCGCCTTCCAGCTCGGGCTGACCACCCGACCCGATCAGGCCGACCAGGCGCTGGCCGTGGCGCGCGAGGTGGTGCAGCGCTTCGTGGCCGACGGCCCGACCGAGGCCGAGCTGCAGGCAGCCAAGGACTTCCTGGTCAACGGCTTCGCCTTGCGGATCGACAGCAACCGCAAGCTGCTGGACAACGTGGCCAACATCGCCTGGTACGGTCTGCCGCTGGATTACCTGGACGGCTGGACCGGGCAGGTGCAGCGCGTGGGCACAGCAGACATTCGCCGAGCTTTCCAGCGCGTGCTGCAACCCGAGCGCATGGTCACGTTGGTGCTCGGAGCGCGCTGAGAAGGTGTGACCCACGCGTTCACACCTTCCATCGTGTCATCTTCGCGTGGGCCTGGCCGCGGTACAGTCCACGCCATGAAGATTTGTGCCCCCTCAAGCCCCGCCGCTGTGCGGGTCGCTGCCCCCCAGGGGGTGTTTTTCATCTTGGGAGCGGCCCTGCGATGAAAAAGCCCGCCATCGCCCGCCGCCCGACCGTGAACGCCCCGCAGGAGGTGCGCATCATTGGCGGCCAGTGGAAGCGCACGCCGCTGCCGGTAGCGGCCTTGCCGGGCCTGCGCCCCACACCCGCTCGCGTGCGCGAGACCCTGTTCAACTGGCTGGGCCAGGACCTGACGGGCCTGCGCTGTGTGGACGCCTTTGCGGGCACCGGCGCCCTGGGGCTGGAGGCTGCGTCGCGCGGCGCGGCCGAGGTGCTGCTGGTGGAGAACGACGGCGCCCTGGTCAAGACCCTGACCACGCTGAAAACCCGCCTCAAGGCCGATGCCGTGCGGGTGGAACGTGGCGACGGCGTGGCCGCGCTGCAGCAACGGCGCGGGCAGGGTCTGGACGTGGTGTTTCTCGACCCGCCGTTTGGCAACGACGGCAACCCGGCCCTGTTCAACGCCGCGCTGCTGGCCGCGCGCCAGGCCCTGGGCGACCAGGGCCTGATCTACCTCGAAGCCCCACGCGCCTGGACCGGCGACGAACTGGCCCAGCTCGGCCTGCAATTGCACCGCCAGGGCAAGGCCGGGGTGGTGCATTTCCACCTGCTGCAGCCCCTGCCGCCGCAGTGACATGTGCACCGGCGGCGCGGCCGCCCACGGGCCTTGGCCGATAATCCCGGTCATGCCCGCACCCGCCACCTTCGCCCGCCGCATCGCCGTCTACAGCGGCACCTTCGACCCGCTGACGCTCGGTCACGAGGACGTGGTGCGCCGCGCCGCCGGTCTGTTCGACGAGTTGATCCTGGCGGTGGCCATCGCCCACCACAAGAAGACGCGCTTTTCGCTGCAGGAGCGCATGACCATGGCCGCCGAGGCGCTGGACGGCCTGCCGGTGCGCGTGCTGCCCTTTGACGGGCTCATCATGGACTTCTGCCGCCAGCAAGGCGCCTGCGCCGTGGTGCGCGGCATCCGCAACCTGACCGATTTCGACTACGAAGCCCAGATGGCGGCCATGAACCGCAAGCTGCTCCCGTCGGTGGAAACCGTGTTCCTGCTGCCGCAGGCCGAGCTGCAGTGCATCTCCAGCACCCTGGTGCGCGAAATCGCCACGCTCGGCGGCGACGTGTCGCAGATGGTCAGCCCGGGTGTGGCTGACCGCCTGAAGCCGCAGCCCCTGCAAGCTTGAGGACGGCACCATGGCCCTGATGATCACCGCCGAGTGCATCAACTGCGACGTCTGCGAACCCGAGTGCCCGAACCAGGCCATCTCGATGGGCGAGGACTTCTACCAGATCGACCCGAACCGCTGCACCGAATGCGTGGGCCATTTCGACGAACCGCAGAGCGTGCAGGTCTGCCCGGTGGAGTGCATTCCGGTCGACCCGGCGCACACCGAAAACCACGAGACGCTGTGGCAGAAATACCAGCGCTTGCAGGCGGCCGGTCAGTCGCTCGCTTCGCCCGGCCCGGTGCTGTTGCCACCTTCCGGCGCCTGAGCGGGCGGGGCCACCGGCTTCGGTGGCTTGGGTCGGGGCGGCTTGCTGGTGTGGATCAGGGCCGTGGCCTTGTCCATCTCGCCCGCGATCAGCTGCGGCAGCGCCTTCAGGGCTCGGTCCAGCGCCTGCGCGATGGCGATGCGGTCGTCCGGTGAGGGCTTCTTGAGCACCCAGGTCGCCACCTCGTTCTTGTTGCCCGGGTGGCCGATGCCGATGCGCAGCCGCCAGTAATCGGGGCTGCCCAGCTGGGCGTGGATGTCGCGCAGGCCGTTGTGGCCCGCATGCCCGCCACCTTTCTTGAGCTTCGCCTCGCCGGGCGGCAGGTCCAGCTCGTCGTGCACCACCAGCACCTCTTCGGGGGTGATCTTGAAGAACCGCGCCAGTGACGCGACCGATTTGCCCGAGAGGTTCATGAAGGTCTGGGGCTCGACCAGCCAGACGCTTTGCCCGCCCACATTGGCACGCGCCACCAGACCGAAGTGGCCGCGCTCCATCTGCAGCGAGGTTTTCAGGAGGCGTGCCGCCTCGTCCACAAACCAGAAGCCGGCGTTGTGGCGGGTCTGTTCGTATTCAGGGCCGGGGTTGCCCAGGCCGGCAATCAGCTTGATCATGGTCGGCATTATCAAAGACGTTCACGCAAGAAAAAGGCCCGCGTGAGCGGGCCTTTTTTCAGGAAGCACAAGAATTACTTCTTGCCCTTGCCCTTCTTCTTGTCGTCGGCAGCGGCCACGACGGGAGCGGCCACCACTTCTTCCACCGGCTCGACCACGGTGGCGATGGTGATGTTCTTGCGACCGTGGGTCACGATCTTCACGCCGGCGGGCAGCTGGATGTCGCCGGTGTGGAGGGTCGCGCCCTTTTCAACAGCGCTCAGGTTCACTTCAATGAACTCGGGCAGCTGCATGGCCAGGCATTCGATCTCGATTTCGGTCACGACGTGGTTGATCACGCAATGGTCGTTCTTGACGGCCGGCGAGTTCTCGGCGCCCACGAAGTGCAGAGGAACCTTCTTGTGCAGGCGGGTCTTTTCGTCCACGCGCTGGAAGTCCACGTGCAGGACCATGGGCTTGTAGGGGTGGTACTGCACATCGCGCAGCAGCACTTTTTCAACCTTGCCGTTCACTTCCATGTCGAGGATGGAGGCGTGGAAGGCTTCCTTCTTCAGGGCGTGCCACAGAGCGTTGTGATCGAGTTCGCTCGTGGCGGCGGGGGCGCTGCCACCAAAACCGATACCGGGCGCGCGACCGGTGATGCGCAGACG
>NZ_JBPCSJ010000037.1:0-6940 GCF_051007235.1 Hydrogenophaga sp.
ATCGGGCTGTTGGTGATCCACATCTTGCTGCCGGTCAGGCTGTAGCCGCCGTCGACCTTCTTGGCGCGGGTGATCATGCTGCCGGGGTCGGAGCCGTGGTTGGGTTCGGTCAGGCCAAAGCAGCCGATCCACTCGCCCGTGGCCAGCTTGGGCAGGTACTTCTGCTTTTGCACTTCGGAACCGAATTCGTTGATCGGCACCATCACCAGCGAGCTCTGCACGCTCATCATCGAGCGGTAGCCCGAGTCGACGCGCTCGACCTCGCGCGCGACCAGGCCGTAGCAGACGTAGTTCAGTCCGGCGCCGCCGTACTGCTCGGGGATGGTCGGGCCCAGCAGGCCCAGCTCGCCCATCTCGCGGAAGATGGACGCGTCGGTGGTCTCGTTGCGGAAGGCCAGCTGCACGCGCGGCAACAGCTTCTCCTGGCAGTAGGCGCGGGCGGCGTCCTGCACCTGGCGCTCGTCGTCGGTCAGCTGGGCGCTCAGGTGGAAGGGGTCTTCCCAGTTGAAGGTGTTCTTGTTGGATGCCATGGTGCGGGTCTCCGTTGAAAAGGGGTGGATGCAGAAACTGAAGCGATTGTCGGGGTGCCATGAATAGCTGTCCAATATTGATCGTCGATTGATCAATACATAATCCGTATCCATGGAATTCCGCCACCTGCGCTGTTTCACTGTGCTCGCCGAAGAGCTGCACTTTGGTCGTGCGGCCCAGCGGCTGGCCATGACGCAGCCGCCCCTGTCGCTCAACATCCAGCAGCTCGAAGCCGACGTGGGTGCGCGCCTGTTCGAGCGCAACAGCCGCGGCGTGGCCCTCA
This sequence comes from Hydrogenophaga sp., assembly GCF_051007235.1. Classification (GTDB taxonomy): domain Bacteria; phylum Pseudomonadota; class Gammaproteobacteria; order Burkholderiales; family Burkholderiaceae_C; genus Hydrogenophaga. Next base: position 815 of record NZ_JBPCSJ010000037.1, read on the forward strand.
CCGCCGCCGGGCTGGCCTTCCTGCCGCGCGCGCAGGCACTGCTGGAGCAGGCGGCGCTGGCCGCACGCGAGGCGCGCGACGTGGGGCAGGGCCTGGCCGGGCAGCTGCAGATCGGCTTTGCCGGCACGGTGCTGTACCGCGGCCTGCCGCAGGTGCTGCGCGACTTTGCGGCCGCGCACCCCAAGCTGCGGCTGGCCCTGCGCGAACTGTCCAGCAGCGAACAGCTGGTGGAGCTGGTGCACGACCGGCTGGACCTGGGCTTCGTGCACACCACGCGCGTGCCGGCGGGCTTCTCGCAGATCCTGGTGTCCAGCCAGCCGTTCATGGCCTGCCTGCCATCGGGCCACCCGCTGGCCCAGCAGAAGCTGCTGTCGCTCGACCAGTTGAACGGCGAGGCCTTCGCCATCGTGATGCGCGCCGTCTCGCCCGATTACCACGACCGCATCCTGGCCGCCTGTGCCGACGCGGGTTTCGAGCCGTCGCTGGCCTTTGAACTGCGGCACTGGCTGAGCGTGGTCTCGGTCATCGCGCAGGGGCTGGGCGTGGCCCTGGTGCCGGCGGCGTTGCAGCAGGCGGGCCTGCCTGGTGTGGCCTTTGTGCCGCTGGCCCAGCCGCTGGCGCCGTACGACACGCACTGCCTCTGGCGCACCGGGCGCGACCAGTCGGCGCTGGGGGCATTCCTGAGCGCCGTGCGCGCGACCGCGCCGCCGGTGCACCATGTCGCCCACGATTGACACGGACTGGAGAAACCGAATGAGCGAATCACAGACCCTGGTGCTGGGCGGCGGCTGCTTCTGGTGCACCGAGAGCGTTTACAAGGAAGTGCGCGGCATCACCGACGTCGAGTCGGGCTACAGCAACGGCCAGGCGCCCCAGCCCAGTTACGAAGACGTGTGCACCGGCACCACCGGCTGCAACGAGGTGGTCAAGCTCACGTACGACCCGGCGCGGGTGAGCACGCGCGAGCTGCTGGAAATCTTCTTCGTCATCCACGACCCGACCACCCTGAACCGGCAGGGCAACGACATGGGCACGCAGTACCGCAGCGGCATCTACTTCACCACCGACGATCAGCGTGCCACCGCGCAGGCGCTGATCGACGAGCTGGCGGCCGAGAACGCTTTCGGCCGCCCCATCGTGACCGAGCTGCTGCCGCTGGCGCACTACTGGCCGGCCGAGGACTACCACCAGGACTTCTTCGAACGCAACCCGCACCAGGGCTACTGCATGGCGGTGGCGGCGCCCAAGGTGGCGAAGTTCCGCAAGACCTTCAGCCGCCTGGCCAGGTGATTTCAAGCTGAAGATGCCGGCGCGAAGTGTCTGAGCCAGGCATGCCGTGGAACCGGCTTGGCCGCGCCGCAGGCATGGCCCTCTAAAGGGGGTCGGGCGCAGCCCGGCGGGGGTGAGTCAGTCTCGGCCAGAGCACGATGACGGCGAGGCCGCCCAGCACCAGGGCACCGGCGCCCAGCTTCCAGGCGGGCAGCGCTTCGCCCAGCGACAGCGCCGAAGCCCCCATGCCGAACACCGGCACCAGCAGCGCCAGCGGTGCCACGGTGGCGGCCGGGTGGCGGGCCAGCAGCCAGTTCCACACGCCGTAGCCAAACAGCGTGTTGCCCAGCGCCTGCCACAGCACGCTGGCCCACACGCCCGGACCCGCGTGCCGCAGCGCCGCCGAGATGGCCGGGGCACCCTCGGTGAACAGGGAGATCAACAGCAGCGGCGGCACCGCGAAGGCGCTGCTCCACACCATGAAGTGCAGCATGTTCACCGGCCCGAGCGACTTGACCACCAGGTTGGCGCAGGCCCAGAAGAACGCGGCCGACAGCACCAGCGCCAGGCCCAGCAGCGTGACCACGGCGGCGTTCAGGTGCAGGGCGATCACCGCCAGCCCGGCCAGCGCCAGCAGCAGGCCCAGCACCTGAAAGCCGCGCACCCGTTCCTTGAGCAGGACCAGCGACAGACCGATGGTGAAGAACACCTGCGTCTGCACCACCAGCGAGGCCAGGCCGGGCGAAATGTTGCCCTGCATGGCCAGGAACAGCAGGCCGAACTGGCCCACCCCCAGCAGCACGCCGAACGCGGCCAGCTTGCGCCAGGGCGCGGTGGGGCGCGGGATGAACAGCAGCCACGGCAGCGCCGAGAAGGCGAAGCGCAGGGTGGCGAACAGGAAAGGCGGCAGCCCGTTGAGACCCCAGCGGATCACGACGAAGTTGGTGCCCCAGACGAACACCACCGCGAGGGCGAGCAACAGGTGGTTGAGGGGCAAACAGGGCTCCGGCCGGTGAAAAGGCCGCCAGTGTAGCCACGCACCGCCGCGGCGCCGGGTACCTGGGCGACCCTCAATGCCCCAGGATGGCCTGCGTCAGCGCGGTGGTGTTGGCGCGCATCATGGCCACGTAGCTGGGGGCTGGCCCGCCGGCGGCGGACAGCGAATCGGAGAACAGCTCGCCCGATGGTTTCACGCCGGTTTCGCGGCCGATCTGCGCGATCAGGCGCGGGTCGGAAATGCTTTCGACGAACAGCGCCTTGATCTGCTCTTTCTTGATCTGGCGCACCAGCTGCGCCACGCCCTTGGCGGAGGCTTCGCTCTCGGTGTTCACACCCTGGGGCGCCAGGAACCTCCCACCGTAGGCATGGGCGTAGTAGCCAAAGGCGTCGTGCGAGGTGATGACCTTGCGCTGGGCTGCGGGGATGCGGGACCAGGCTGTGCGGATGTCGGCGTCCAGCGCCTGGAGCTGGGCGACGTACGCGGCGGCGTTCCGCTGGTAGCCCTCGCAGCCGGCGGCGTCGGCCGCGCACAGGCCCTTGGCGATGTTGCCCACATAGACCATCGCGTTGGGCACCGACTGCCAGGCGTGCGGGTCGTTCTCCTCGTGGTGGTGGCCGCCTGTGGCCCCGTGGTCGTGATCGCCCTCGGCCTGCTGGGGCTGGATGCCCTGGCTCGCCACCACGTGCCGGCCTTTGTAGCGGGCGGTGTTGAGCAGCCGGCTCATCCAGCCCTCGAAGCCCAGGCCGTTGGAGAACACGACCTGCGCCTGGCCGACCAGCTTGGCCTGGGAGGGCGTGGGCTGGAACACGTGCGCGTCGCCGCCGGGGGCGACCAGCACCTCGACCGCGACGCGGTCACCGCCGACCTGGCGGACCAGATCGCCCAGGATGCTGAAACTGGCCACGGCCTTGAGGGCGGGTGTGGTCTGCGCCTGCACGGCGGTGCTGCTGGCAAGGACCGCGATGCCGATGGCGGCGGCAATGAAAGAACGGCGCGGGGAGGTGTGCATGGTGCTTCCTTAGGCTTGGAGGTGGGACGAGGCGGGCCGCTGGTGGCGCAGCGCGCCGTGCGGTGCGAACAGCAGCGACAGCAGGTAGACCGTGCCCAGGCTGAGCACGATGACCGGGCTGGTGGGCAGGTCGGCGTGGTACGAGAGCAGCAGGCCGGCCAGGCTGGCGGCCAGCGCGAGCGCGGTGGCCAACAGCAGCAGGGGCATGAGGCGGCGGACCCAGAAGCGCGCGGTGGCGGCGGGCAGCACCATGATGCCCACGGCCATGAGCGTGCCCAGCGCGTGGAACCCGGCCACCAGGTTGATGACCAGCAGGCCCAGAAACCCGTAGTGCGCCACCGGGCTCCAGCGGCTGACCTGGCGCAGGAAGCCGGGGTCCAGGCACTCCATCACCAGCGGCCGGTAGAGCAGGGCGAGGCTGACCAGCGTGACCGCGCTGATGCCGCCGAGCAGCAGCAGCGCCGCGTCGTCCAGCGCCAGCACGGTGCCGAACAGCACGTGCAGCAGGTCCACGCTGTTCCCGCGCACCGAGACGATGAGCACGCCCAGCGCCAGCGACAGCAGGTAGAAGGCCGCGAGGCTGGTGTCTTCGCGCAGAACCGTGTTGCGCGAGACCAGGCCCGAACCCACCGCCACCACCAGGCCGGCGAACACGCCGCCGATGGTCATGGCCGTCAGCGAGAGGCCGGCCACCAGGTAGCCGATGGCCGCGCCCGGCAGGATGGCGTGGGCCATGGCGTCGCCGGTCAGGCTCATGCGCCGCAGCATCAGGAACACGCCCACCGGCGCCGCACTGAACGACAGCGCCACGCAGCCGAGCAGGGCGCTGCGCATGAAGCCGAATTCGACCAAAGGGCCGAACAGCGGGTTGGCCAGCCACCACGCCATGAACGGGGACGCGGCAAGGTCGTTCATGCCAGGGCCTCCGCGCCATGGCCGTGGTGGTGGGCGTGCGTGTGTGGCCCCTGCGGCGCTTCGCACGTTGGCGCATCGTCGTCAAACGGTTCGTGCAGCCGCTGTGCCCGGGCCCAGTGCGCGTCGGTCAGCACCTCGGCCGTGGGGCCGAACGCGACCCGCTCGCGCGCCAGCAGCAAGGTCAGCGGGAAGTGCGCGCGCACCTGCGCCAGGTCGTGCAGCACCACGATCACGGTTTTGCCCTGGCGCTGCCAGTGGTGCAGCAGCGCCAGCAGGTCGGTGCTGGTGCGGTGGTCCACTGCGGCAAAGGGTTCGTCGAGCAGCACCACCGGCGCGTCCTGCAGGATCAGCCGCGCGAACAGCGCGCGCTGCAGCTGGACGCCCGAGAGCGTGTCCAGCCCGCGCGTCTCGAAGCCGGTCAGGCCGACCGCGGCCAGGGCTTCGTCGCACAGGCGGCGGTGTTCGGTGGTGAAGCGGCCGAGCGCGCCCACCCGGTGCCACAGGCCCATGGCCACCATGCGCCGCACGTCGATGGGAAAGCTCGGGTCCAGGGCGCTGTGTTGCGGCAGCCAGGCGATGCGCCGGCCGGCCAGCCCGCTCACCGTGCCGCTGATGGGGCGCAGTTCGCCCGCCAGCGCCTTGACGAGCGTGGACTTGCCCGCGCCGTTGGGGCCGACCAGCGCCAGCAGCGAACCCGGCGCGATGTCGGCGTTCAGGTGGTGCACGGCGGGGTGGCGGTCGTAGCCGAGCGTGAGATCGTGCAAGCCGATCGCCGGGGCTGACGAGGCGGACGGGTCTGCGGGGGCGTGGGGCATGTCGGCAGGCGGTTTAAACTGTTGCAACTCAATTGCATTAACGTGCAAGGGTGGCGATAGTAACGCAACTTGGTTGCAATAATGGAGGCATGCCCATGTCCGCTCGTCCCGCCAAAGAACCCGTTGCCGTGCCCGCCGACATCCAGGCCCGGCTGGAGCGGGCCGGCCTGCGCCGCACGCTGGCCACGCGCGCCGTGCTCGGCCTGTTCCTGGCGAATCCGCAGGGCACGCTGAGCCACGCGCAGGCGCTGGTCTCGCTCACCGCGCGCGGTCTGGACATCAACCGCGTGACGCTCTACCGCCTGCTGGACCGGCTGGCCGCTTGCGGCGTGCTGCAGCGCCACGCCGACGACGGCGCCCGCACCTGGCGCTATGGCCTGGCCGACCACGAGCAGGGCCTGGCGCCGCGGTTCGAATGCGACGCCTGCCACCGCCAGTTCCGCCTGACCGAGGCCAGCGAACCGACGCGCGCCGTCGCCACCGACCTGTTCCGCACCCTGGCCAGGCTGGGCCACCAGGGGCAGCGGGTGGACCTGTCCATCCACGGCACCTGCGCCAGCTGTGTGCCGCAGGAGCCCGCGGCGTGATCCGCACGCAGGCCCTGGCCTGCCGTTTTGGCGATGGCAGGACGCTGCGGTTTGCCGATGTGGACGTGCCCCAGGGCGGCACGCTGCTGTTGCGCGGGCCCTCGGGCAGCGGCAAGTCCACCTGGCTGGCGCTGGCGGCGGGCCTGCGCACGGCCTCCAGCGGCGAGCTGGTCGTGGCCGGGCAGCCGTTGGGCGCGCTGGCGCCCGCCGCGTGCGACGCCTGGCGTGCGCGGACCATCGGCTTCCTGCCGCAGCGCCTGCTGTTGAGCGACGCGCTCAGCGTGGCCGGCAACCTGGGGCTGGTGTTTTTTGCGGCCGGCTTGCCGCAGGACCCGGTGGCGATCCACCACGCGCTGCAAGCGCTGGGCGTGGCCCACCTGGCCGCACGCCGGCCGGCCCAGCTCTCGGGCGGCGAGGCACAGCGCGTGGCGCTGGCGCGCGCGCTGCTGCTGCGCCCGCGCGTGATCCTGGCCGACGAGCCCACCGCCAGCCTGGATGACGCGGCCTGCGCCGCCGCGCTCGTGCTGCTGT
>NZ_JBPCSJ010000038.1:0-1949 GCF_051007235.1 Hydrogenophaga sp.
TCGGCGATGTGGCACAGCGGCAGGAAGCACATGCACTCGTCGCGCTCGTCGCGCGCGATCAGCGTGTTGTAGCCGCGCACGGTGTAGACCAGGCCCTGGTGGGCATGCATGGCGCCCTTGGGCTTGCCGGTGGTGCCCGAGGTGTAGACCAGGATGGCCAGGTCCTGCGGCTGCACCGTGGCCACGCGCTGCTCCAGCGCTTGCGGGTGCGACTTCAGGTGTTCGCGGCCGAGTTCGCGCAGCGCGTCCAGGCTGATGACCATGGGGTCGTGGAAGTCGCGCAGGCCTTCCATGTCGAACACCACGATCTTGCGCAGCCCGGGCAGGCGTTCGCGCACTTCCAGGGCTTTGTCCAGCTGCTCGTCGTCTTCGACGAATAGCACGGTGGTGCGCGAGTCTTCGCACAGGTACTGCACCTGCTCGGCCGCGTCGGTGGGGTAGATGCCGTTGGACACGCCGTTGGCGCTGAGCACGGCGATGTCGCACAGCACCCACTCGACGTTGGTGTTGGAGAGGATGGACGCGGTCTCGCGCGCGTCGAAGCCGATGGCCAGCAGGCCGTGACCGATCTCGCGCACCGCCTGGCCCACCTGGGTCCAGGTCCAGCTGCGCCAGATGCCGAATTCCTTCTGCCGCAGCCAGATGGCCGGGCCGCGCTTGTCGACCGCGTTCCAGAAGATGGCGGGCAGGGTCTCGCCCGGCATGACCACATCGGTCTGCGGGCGGATGGCGGAGAGATCCCACAGGTAGCTCATCTCGTCATCTCCAGTTCTTTTTCTTTTTCCAGCGACGGTCGGCCCGCACGCCTTCGGCCTTCATGCCGAGGTAGAACTCCTTGATGTCCTCCTTCTCGCGCAGGCGGGCACAGGTGTCTTCCATCACGATGCGGCCGTTCTCCAGCACGTAGCCGTAGTCCGACGCGTTGAGCGCCATGTTGGCGTTCTGCTCCACCAGCAGGATGGTGGTGCCGCGCTCGCGGTTGATGCGCACCACGATCTCGAAGATCTATTTGGTGAGCTTCGGCGAGAGGCCCAGGCTGGGTTCGTCGAGCAGGATCAGGTCGGGGTTGGCCATCAGCGCGCGGCTGATGGCCAGCATCTGCTGCTGCCCGCCCGAGAGCAGGCCGGCGTCCTGCGCGGCGCGTTCGCGCAGGATGGGGAAGTACTCGAACACCCGTTCCATGTCGTGCGCCACGCCGTCGCGGTCGCTGCGGGTGTAGGCGCCCATGAGCAGGTTGTCGCGCACCGACAGCAGCGGGAACACCTCGCGTCCCTCGGGCACGTGCATCAGGCCCTGCTGCACGATCAGCGCCGGGTCCTGCGCGGTGATGTCGTTGCCCTTGAAGGCGATGCTGCCTTTGCGCGGGTCGATGATGCCGCTGATGGTCTTGAGGATGGTGGTCTTGCCCGCGCCGTTGCTGCCCAGCACGGTGGCGATTTCGCCGCGCCGCACCTGCAGGCTGACCCCGCGGATGGCCTTGATGGGGCCGTACGCGCTCTCGACGTTGAGCAGCTGGAGCACGGGCTGGTCGGACACGGGCACGGTCATGATGCGACCCCCGCATGGTTTTCGCGGCGCAGGCTGGACACGTCGTCCACCGTGCCGAGGTAGGCCTCGATCACGCCCGGGTGGCTTTGAACTTCGGCCGGGGTGCCGGTGGCCAGTTCTTCACCCTGGCTCATGGCCAGCACACGGTCCGAAACTTTGGAGACCAGGCTCATGTCGTGTTCCACCATCAGCACCGTGATGCCCAGTTCGTTCTTGATGTCGCTGATCCAGAACGCCATGTCTTCGGTTTCCTCCACGTTCAGGCCGGAGGACGGTTCGTCCAGCAGCAGCAGGCGCGGCTCGGTGCACAGGGCGCGCGCCAGTTCCACCACCTTGCGCACGCCGTAGGGCAGGCCGGCCACCATCGATTCGCGGTGGTGCTGCAGGTCCAGGAAGTCGAT
>NZ_JBPCSJ010000039.1:0-2202 GCF_051007235.1 Hydrogenophaga sp.
AGTTCGAACCGCGCGACGGTGGCGGTCAGGGCCTGGGCCTGCTGGCGCAGGCTGGCCGACGCGGCGGCGCTTTCTTCCACCAGGGCCGCGTTGTGCTGCGTGACCTGGTCCATTTCCTCGATCGACTGCGCCACCGCCGAGATGGCGCCGCCCTGTTCGCGGCTGGTGCTGGCCACGTCGTCCATCAGCGCCATGACGCGCTGGGTCTCGGTCACCACCGCCACCATCGAGCTGCGCGCCTGATCGACCAGGGCGGAACCCTGATCGACGCGGTCCACGCTGCCCGAGATCAGCTGGCGGATGTCTTTGGCCGCGGCGGCGCTGCGCTGCGCCAGCACGCGCACTTCGCCGGCCACCACCGCAAAACCGCGGCCCTGTTCGCCGGCGCGCGCCGCCTCCACCGCCGCGTTCAGGGCCAGGATGTTGGTCTGGAAGGCGATGCCATCGATCACGCCGATGATGTCGGCGATCTGGCGCGACGACTGCTGGATGTCGTGCATGGTCTCCACGAAACGCCCGACCAAGTCACCGCTTTGCCGGGCGGTGTCGGTGGCCAGCCGTGCCTGTTCGCTGGCGCTGTGGGCGCCGCTGACGTTGTGGTCGGCCGACGCGGTCAGTTCCTCGGCCGCGGCCGATGTTTCGGCCAAGGCGTGCGACTGCGCCGCCGTGCGGGTGGCCAGGTCGTTGCCGCCAGCCTCGATCTCGGCGCAGGTCAGCTCCACCGAATGGGCGCGTTCGCGCACCTCGGCCACCACCGTGCGCAGGCCGTCCTGCATGCTGCTGGCGCTGGCCATCAGGCTGGTGGTGTCGCCCTTGCCCAGGCGGATGGGGGTGTCCAGTTGGCCGGCGCCGATCCGCTGCATCAGTTTGACCGCGAAGCGGGGCTCGCCGCCGATCTGTGCGTACACCGTGAGCACGATCCAGACCGCAAAGCCGCTGGCCACCAGGGTGGCCAGCGCGCCGCCCACCAGCATCACACGCTCGATGTGGAGTACCTGCGCCAGGTCGTCGGCCACGTCCCGCCGGGTGCGTGCCAGCTGTTCTTCCCTGAAGGTTTCGATCTGGCGGGCAATGCGTTCGCTGGCCTGGTCAAACCCGGGCTGGCCTTCGCCGCCCTTCATGAGGCGGTTGCCGGCTTCGAGGCCGTCGCGAACGTAGGCCTCGGCCATGGTGCGGCCGCTGGCGTGGAACGCCTTGAAATCGGTGTCCATGCGGTCCAGTGCCTGCAAATGGGAGCTGTTCTGCTCTCGGCCCAGGATGCCGCGCACCGTCTGACTGGCCTCGGCATACGCCTGCGCAGCGGCGTCGGCCTCGGCGTAGGCGGCTGGGTCGTGGGTCGCGGCCACGTCGGTCAGAAACTGCTGCACCTCGGCCCTTTTCAGGTCCATGCGGTCCACGGCCAGCAGCAGGGGCAGGTCGTCGTCGCTCAGGTAGCGGATGCCTTCTTCCAGGTGCGCCACCCGCTGCGCAATGAACACCATGGTGACCAGGAACAACGCCACCACCGAGGCGAAGCCCAGACCGAGCTGGGTTTTCAAGCTGAGATTTTTGAGCATGGGAAAACCCGACGAGGTGCACCGACGCGGTGCGTTATGCGCTTTTAAGTTTGTCGGCGCCCACGGCGCGGACTTGAGTCCGGCACTGTCGCAAAGTGGTCCTCATCAATAATTCAAGCCAAAACCATCACATTCCGGTTGTCCCCATGCTGCGTTACCAGACCATTCCCGTCACCGCCTTTGCCCAGAACTGCTCGATCGTCTGGTGCGATGAGACCCACGACGCCGCCGTGATCGACCCGGGCGGCGACCTCGACCGCATCGAGGCCGAAGCGCGGCGCCTGGGCCTCACGCTCAAGGCCATCTGGCTGACCCACGCCCACATCGACCACGCCGGCGGAACGGCGGCGCTGGCCGCCAAGCTGGACCTGCCCATCATCGGCCCGCACCCTGGCGATCAGTTCTGGATCGACGGCCTGCCGCAGCAAAGCCAGATGTTCGGCTTCCCGCCGGCCGGCCACTTCACGCCCACGCGCTGGCTGGCCGATGGCGACACGGTGCAGATCGGCCATTGCACGCTGGCCGTGCGCCACTGCCCGGTCCACACGCCGGGCCACGTGGTGTTTCACTCGCCCGAAGCCCAGCGCGCCTTCGTGGGCGACGTGCTTTTCGCCGGCAGCATCGGCCGCACCGACTTTCCGCAGGG
>NZ_JBPCSJ010000040.1:0-2467 GCF_051007235.1 Hydrogenophaga sp.
AGCCAGGCCAGCACCGCGCCACACGACCCGGCCTTGAGCAGCTGTTCTGTGGCCCAGAGGCGTTCGGCCACGGTGTCGGCCCGCACCCAGACCAGGGCCTCGGTGCCGATGCCGTGCGGCAACAAGCCCGGCGCGTGCGGCGGCCGGGGCGGGCCGACCAGCACCACCCGGGCACCCCTGGCCGCGATACGGCCCAGCAGCGGGCCGAGCAGGCGGAATTCGAGCGTGCCGGCCTGGGGCAGCAGCAACTCGGTCAGCGCCCCGCCGGGCCAGCCGCCACCGGGCAGCACGGCGTCGAGCGGATCGAACCCGCTGGCCCAGGTGGTGCCGACCGGCAGGCCCAGCTCGTCACCGCGCCAGATGGCCGCCGCCACCGCAGGCGGCAGCGCCAGCGCGCCCGGGGCTGGGGCGGCGATGGCTTCAGAGACGGGAACGGCAGGGGGCGCAAAGGCCGCCTGCCGGCGAGGAATGGGCTGCATGGTGCACCCATGATAGCCCCTTTACGGTTTTTTTGTACAGTATTTTGACCAGCGGTTGTCGGGGTCTTTCCAGGTGGGGAACCTCACCCGAAATGCACCGTCTGGCCCTGGCGATCGAAGGGGATGAAGCCCTCGATCTGACCCTGGTGCACGGCCATGACCATGCGGTTGAGGGCCTGCTCGATGGCCTCGTCCTTCGGTGGCTGTCCAGCGGTGCCGGACAGGGCCGCCACCATCACCATGCGCCAGTCGCGCGACTGCTGGTCGGCCTCGGCGCTCAGGGTGGGCCAGTCGGTCAGTTCGGCCGCGGCGCGGTCCAGGCACATGCGCGGGGACAGCGCACCGCCCTGTCCCTGTTCGAAGCGTTCACGCTCCTGCGGGCTGGCGTCGGGCGGCAGTTCCACGTCAACGAAGACCATCAGCAGGGTCTGGGGCGTGGGCTGGGTGCGGGCGGCGGCGATCAGGTCGTCAAAGCAGGTGATGTTCATGGGGTGTCGGTGTGGAGGCCGTCGATGGGGCCGGCGTCGGTGAGGGTGCGCACGATCCCGTGCACGTCCGGGCGGGGCGGGGTCGGCTTGCGGGCGCTGGCGGTGCCCACGCTCAGGCAGCACAGCGCGTGCTCCTGCGGGCCGAGGCCGAACAGCGTGCGCAGCGCGGCGGACTTCATGGCCTTGCCGCTGGTGAGCGCCGAACCCCAGCCGCGCGCGGTGGCCATGAGCAGCAGGTTCTGCACCGCGCAGCCGGCCGAGAGGATGCGTTCGGCCAGGTCGATCTCCGGGTCGCCACACGCGCCGTCGACCACCACCAGCAGCAGCACCGGGGCGCGCAGGGCCTTGTCGTGCGCCTGTTCCAGCTGGTCGGCGGTGGCGGCGGGGTCGCGTTCGCGCAGGGCGTCGGCAAAGGCCTGGCCCAGGCGCGGGCGCTGGGCGGCGGGCACCAGCACCAGGCGCCAGGGGCGCAGGCGGTCGTGGTCGGGGGCGCTGGTGGCGCTGGCCAGCCAGTCGTGCAGTTCGTCGGCGCCGGGGCCGGGGTCCACCAGGCGCTTGGGCAGCACGGTCTGACGAGCGTCCATCAGGGCCCGCAGCGCATCGGCCACGGACGCCACATCAGGCGCCTCGTCGGGCGCTGGCGCAGCCAACGGGAAGCGGTGCAGGGCAGCGTTCATTCGGAAGATTGTCCGTCGGGTTCGACATAGGCCAGGTACGGGCCGGTGCCGCTGTGCGCGGCCTCGGCGGCCGGCACAAAGGCGCCCAGCGCGGCGTCGAACACGTGCACCTGCCCGGTCTCGATCACGTAGTGCCAGCCGTGCAGGCTCAGGTGCCCGGCCTCCACCGCGCGGCGAACCATGGGGTAGTCCATCAGGCGTTCGAGCTGCAGCACCACCGCGCGTTGCTCGGTGCGGTGCAGCACCTCCGGTCCCGGGCTGACGGGCAGCAGCGCTTCGTCCACCAGCTTGAGCCAGGCCTTGAGTGCGATGGCCTCGTCGGGTGCGCCCTCGTAGGCGGTGCGGATGGCACCGCAGTGGCTGTGGCCACAAACGATGATGTGCTCCACCTTGAGGTTGAGCACCGCGAACTCGATCGCGGCCATGGTCCCGTGCAGGCCGTGCGACTGGTCGTAGGGCGGAACGAAGGCGCCCACGTTGCGCACCAGGAAGAGCTCGCCCGGCGCGGCGCCGGTCAGCAGGTAGGGCACCAGGCGCGAATCGCTGCAGCCGATGAACAGCGTCTTGGGATGCTGGCCCTGGGCCACCAGGTCCTGGAAGCGTTGCTGGTGGTGCGGGAAATAGTCGTCCTGGAAATCGCGCAGGCGCAGCAGCAGATCGTCGGGCATGGTGGTCTCGTGTTCACTGCACCAGGGGCGAGTCGGCGCCTTCGAGCTCGATGCCCTCGACCTGGGCCTGCCCCACCAGCAGGCGCATGTACTGCCGCAGCGCGGTGGCGCGCGACTGGTGCTGCAGGCGCTGGCGGATCGCATCGGCCACGTCT
>NZ_JBPCSJ010000041.1:0-4152 GCF_051007235.1 Hydrogenophaga sp.
TCACCGTTCAGCAGAAATACCGCCTCAGTGGCCTGAAGATCCTCAAGTGGGACGTGATCGCGGGCCTAGGGTTCTTCGGAGTGCTGGTGCTGGAGCGGATCCTGTAGATTCACCACAGGTATTTCCGGCGAGATTCCCCCGTCCAGTGATGCCGTGGAACCGGCTTAGCCGGGCCACAGGCATCGCCGCCTGGGGGGTGACGCCGCAGGCGGCGCGGGGGGGTCAATAACTCCGCCCGCCCTTATAAGCCGCATGCGTGCGCGCCTGCAGCGGACTCACCTTGTTGATCGCTGCCGTTGTGCGCGCCACCTGTGCATGCGTGATGCACAGGCCCAGGGCGTCGGCGGCGTCTTTGCCGGGCAGGCCCGGTAGCTGCAGCAGGCGTTTGACCATTTCCTGCATCTGCGCCTTGTCGGCGCGGCCGTGGCCGGCCACGGCTTTTTTCAGCTGCAGCGCGGTGTACTAGGCCACGCCCCGCCCGTTGGCCACCAGGTCGGTGACGCAGCAGCCGCGGTCCTGACCCAGCAGCAGTGTGGCTTGCGGGTTGACGTTGACGAACACGATCTCGCACACGGCGACCTCGGGCTGGTAGCGCTGGACCACCTCGCTGATGCCATCGAACAGGATCTTCAGCCGCTCCGGTAGCAGGGCGCCGTCTTTGGGGCTGGTCTGGATGGTGCCGCTGGCCACGTAGTGCAGGGCGGCGCCTTCGGTGTCCACCACGCCAAAGCCGGTGCACTGCAGGCCGGGGTCGATGCCGAGGATGCGCATAGGTCGGCTCAGAGGTCGAAGGTCCAGCGGACCGAGTGGAAGAACACCGGGGCGGCGAAGCACAGCGCGTCCACCCGGTCGAGCAGGCCGGCCGCGCCGGTGATCGAGCGCCCGGCCTGGCCCCAGTGGGTGACGCCGCGGTCGCGCTTGATGGCCTTCATGACCAGGTGGCCCAGCGAGCCGGCCGCGCAGGCCACCAGCGCCATGGCCAGCGCGGGCAGCGGGTTGAACGGGGTGATGCCGGCCAGCAGCCCGCCCAGCAGCCCGCCCGCGGCCAGGCCGGCGAGCCAGCTGGCCCAGTGGAAGCTTTCGCTGACGGCCGGCGCCACCGGGTCGGACAGGCGGCGCGCCACCAGGTGCTGCACGAGCATGGAGGTCTGCACCACGGCGACGAGGAAGAAGACGAGGAAGGCCATGCGCCCGGCAAAGCGCGGGAACTCCAGCAGCAGCAAGGCGGGCACGTGGCTGAGGCCGTAGACGCAGACCATGATGCCCCACTGCAGCTTGGCGTTGCGCTCCAGGAAGCGCTGCGGGTCGTTCGCCAGGGCGCTGACCACCGGAATCGCCAGGAACACGTAGACCGGCACGAACACGGTGAAGAGGTCGAAGTGCCGCGTCCACACCAGACCGTACTGCACCGGCAGCACCACGAAGAAGGCCAGCAGCAGGCTGCGGTGGTCGCCGCGCCGGGTGGGCGAGAGGCTGATGAATTCGCGCAGGACGAAAAACGACACCAGGCCGAACAGCACGATGGCCACGCCGTCGCCAGCGGCCCAGCCGATCCAGAACACCAGGGCCATGAGCCAGGAGCTGCGCAGCAGGGCCTGCACGTCCTGCAGGCGCAGGGTGCGACCGCCGGTGTCCGGGTCCGGGTGGTGGCGTTCGCGCAGCGAGAGCAGCACACCGCCCACCGTGGCCAGCAGCAGCACGCCGAACAGCAGCACGAACAGCAGGCTGACCTGCTGTTCCGGGGTGAGGCTGCGCAGGAAGGTCCTCATGGGGTCAGATCTCGCGCAGGGCCATCACGGCCGCGCGGGCGCGTTGCAGGAAGTCGGCGCGCGCTTCGTCGGCACCCAGCCGCACCGGTTCACCAAAGGTGACCGAGCACAGCACCGGCACCGGCACGACTTCGCCCTTGGGCATGACGCGCTGCACATTGTGGATCCAGGCCGGCACCAGCACCACGTCGGGGAACTGCCGGGTCAGGTTGTACAGGCCGCTCTTGAAGGGCTGGGGGTCTTCGGCGTGGCCGCGCGTGCCTTCCGGGAACAGGATCAGCGAGTCGCCGCTCTCCAGCGCGGCGATCAGTGGCGCCAGCGGGTCTTCGTCGCCCTTGCGTTCGCGTTCCACGTAGACCGCGTTGAACACGGCCGATGTGATCCAGCGTTTGAAGCGCGAGGCGGTCCAGTAGTCCTTGGCCGCGATGGGGCGGGTGATGCTGCGCAGTTCTTGCGGCAGCGCGGCCCAGATCAGCACCAGGTCGGCGTGGCTCTGGTGGTTGGCGAAATAGATCCGTTGCTCTGCCTTGGGTGGGCAGCCGTGCCAGCGCGCCTGCGCGCCGGTGAGCAGGCGCACGAAGCCCAGCAGCAGCAGGCTCATGGCTTTGGCGCGCCAGTCCATGCGATCACCGCCTATCGGTGAGGAGGAGGGGCGCCGGTCCCGGGACACCGCGGAACGGGCTTGGCCCGGCCGCAGGTGTCGTCCCCCCTCAGGGGGGAAGGCGCGAAGCGACGCAGGGGGGGCGCAGCTCCCGGGGTCATGGTGGCGTCACGTCACCCATGCGGGCGACGATGGTGCTGGCGCGGCGCGACAGGTAGGCCGAGCCCTGGCGGGTCTCGAAGAACTTGGGGCTGGGCAGCATGACGGCCAGGCGTGCGGCCTCGTAGGCACTGAGCTTGGACGCTGGCTTGTTGAAGTAGCGCTGCGCGGCGGCCTCGGCGCCGAAGATGCCCTCACCCCATTCGACGCTGTTGAGGTAGATCTCCAGGATGCGCTGCTTGGGCAGCACGGCTTCGAGCACCAGGGCCAGCACCAGCTCCTGGCCTTTGCGCAGCAGGTTGCGTTCGCCCGAGAGCAGCAGGTTCTTGGCCAGCTGCTGGGTGATGGTGGAACCGCCCACCACCTTGGGTGGCTGGATTTTCTTGAGCGCGGCTTCGGCCGCCTCAGGCTTGTTGGCCAGCTTTTTCTCGATCTGCTCGGCGCGCTTCTCGACCTGGGCCTGGCGCCGCTCGTTCTTCTGCCAGGCCGACTGCAACGCGTCCCAGTCCACCCCGCCGTGCTCGGGAAAGCCAGCGTCTTCCGATGCCATGACCGCGCGCTTGAGGTTGGGGCTGATGTCGGCGTAGTCCACCCACTGCGACGACCAGCGCCAGGTCTTGTCGGTGGTCAGGCTCTCGCTGGCCACGCGCCAGGCCTCGGACCGCATGAAGGCCGTGCTCTGCGGATCGACCACCAGCATGAGCGCGATGCGCCCCACAAAGAACAGCTGCAGCGCCACCCCGGCGAGCACCACCCACAACAACCAGCGACCGACGGATTTCATGCGGCTTATTGACTTGACATCTGCGTTTGCAGGCCGGCTTCGCGCGTGAAGCGAAAGCGCGAGACGACCACGATCTGGTCCGCGCGGCGGCGCATGGCGTCGCTGAAGCGGCCAAAGTCCAGCCCGCGCACGATGGCCTGGGCGCGCCGGTCCAGCGTTTTGTTGCCCGACGACTGCACGATCTCGGTCGACAGCACCTCACCGCTGTGGTTGACGGTGATGACCATGGTCAGCTCGCCATACAGCTTGCGACCGGCGGCCTCGGGGAAGTTGCTGGTGCCCCGGTCCTCGATCTTGCGGCGCAGCTCGTCGTAGTAGATCGCGTACACCTCCTCGCGCGTGGCCGGGCTGATGTAGCGCTTCTTGGGGCGCGCGTTCTCTTCGTTGATGCGCTTTTCGATCTCGGCCAGCACCTTGACCAGGGCCTTGCGCTTCTGCTCGCGTTCGATGCTGGCCTGGCTGGGGTTGACGGCCTGCAGGTCGGGCGGCGGCAGGCTGGCCAGGGCCTTGCGCACCTGGGCCAGCAGCTGGTTCTGCTGCTCCTTGAGCGCCTCGATGCGCTGCTCGTCTTCTTCCGGGGTGTCACCGACCCGGGCCGTGAGGTTGGGCGGCAGCGGCGAGGTGGCGCGGCCCTTGACCGCTTCGCCACCGCCGGCCAGGCTGGCCTGGGCGATGGCCATGGCTTTTTGCGGCAGCTCGTCGCTCTTGGCGTTGACCAGGATCACCTCCAGCGGCGTGTCCTGGAACACCCGGTTGAAGCCCTCGGGGTTGACGAAGCGCACCGTCAGCAGCACGGCGTGCAAGGCCACCGACACGCCCAGCGCCAGCTGCAGCGTGGA
>NZ_JBPCSJ010000042.1:0-5822 GCF_051007235.1 Hydrogenophaga sp.
AAAGAAGTACCTGCCGCTGCTGGCCACCGGCGAGATGGTGGGCGCCATCGCCATGAGCGAGCCGGCCGCGGGCAGCGACCTGCAAGGCGTCAAGTCCACGGCGATCAAGAGCAAGGACGGCTCGCACCACGTGCTCAACGGCAGCAAGACCTTCATCACCAACGGCTGGCATGCCGACCTGGTGATCGTGGTCGCCAAGACCGACCCGGCCGCGGGCGCCAAGGGCACCAGCCTGTTCCTGGTCGAGCGCGGCATGGACGGCTTCAGCAAGGGCAAGCGCCTGAAGAAACTGGGCATGAAGGCGCAGGACACCTCCGAGCTGTTCTTCGACAACGTGCAGGTGCCGGCGGAGAACCTGCTGGGCGGCGAGGCGTTCGAGGGCAAGGGCTTTATCTGCCTGATGGAGCAGCTGCCTTGGGAACGCCTGCAGATCGCCATCGGCGCCGTGGCCGCGGCACAGGCCGCGATCGACTGGACGGTGCAGTACGTGAAAGACCGCAAGGTGTTCGGCAAGGCGGTGGGCAGCTACCAGAACACACGCTACACCCTGGCCGAGCTGCAGACCGAGGTGCAGGTGGCGCGCGTCTTCGTCGACAAGTGCTGCGAACTGGTGGCGGTGGACAAGCTCGACACCGCCACCGCCAGCATGGCCAAGTACTGGTGCAGCGACCTGCAGTGCAAGGTGATGGACGAGTGCGTGCAGCTGCACGGCGGTTACGGCTACATGTGGGAATACCCCATCACCCGAGCCTACGCCGACGCGCGCGTGCAGCGCATCTACGGCGGCACCAACGAGATCATGAAAGAGGTGATCTCGCGCTCGATGGGGCTGGGCGGGCGCTGAGCGCCGGCCGACTCAGAGGGCGATGTCGCCCGCCAGGTGCAGGCCCGGTGGTGCTTCGTGATCAGCGACCACCCAGGCCCGGCTGGTGTGCTCGGCCGCGTCCTCCAGCAGTTCGCGCACGCAGCGTACCGACGGGCCGTCCAGCGCGGCAAAGGGCTGGTCCAGCAGGGTGACCGGCGCCTGGGCCGCGAATGACAGGCTCAGCCAGACCTTGCGCTGGCTGCCGGTCGAGAGCATGTACATGGGCTTGTGCAGGTGCTGTTCCAGCGAGAAGGCGTCGATCAGTTCGTTCAGCAGATCCGGCGCATGCCCGGGGTGTTGCGCCGCCTGCCGGGCCAGCAGCTCGCGCACCACCACCTCGTCGTGCGCGGTGCTGCGCGGGTCGAACCAGCACACCTGTTGTGCCCAGGCGGCATCGGAGGGGCTGATGTCCAGGCCGGGCCGCCGCAGGCTGCCCGCCTGTGGCGTCCATTCGCTGGCCAGCAGACGCAGCAGCGTCGTCTTGCCACAGCCTTCGTCGCCGCGCACCACCGTCAGGCCGGGCGGGATGTCGAGGGTCAGGTCGTTCAGCAGCGGCTGACCGGGCCAGCCGAAGCTGAGTCCGACGGCCTGGAGAAGCGGGTGGTGGTCGTTCATGGGCTCAATACGCGATGCTGAAACGCAGGTTGCCCTGGCGGAGCACCGCCTGGTGCAGGCCGATGCGTTCGAGCACCAGGCCAGGCGCGACCTCCTGGCCCTCCTGGGCCACCGCGCCGTTGACGATGAGCATGCGGTGGGCGGGGTTGGCCGAGTAGCTGGCGCCGCTGACGCTCAGCTGTGGCAGTTGGGCGCGCTGTTCGGGTGTGAGGTCGGCGAAGCGACGCACGCCCGCGTCGCTGGCTTCTGTGTTGCGGGACGTGGTCGGCGCAGGCTGGGCATGGCTGACCGTGGCGGTGGCGCCGGAGGGGGTGTTCTGGGTCGTGGTCATGGCGGCCACCGGGGTCTCGGGCCGCAGGAGGGGGGGCACCGCGGCCGGTGTCGCGGGCGTGGCGGGCGGGGGCGTGACTGGGGCTTCTGCTGGTGCGTCGGGCCGCGGCGCCCGGATGGGAGCAGGTGTCGGCGTCTGTTGCACAACAGGTGCAGGGGCGGGCGCCAGCACACGGGCGGGCAGGGGCGTGTCGGCCCGGCTGAACCACCAGAGGGCGGCGGCCAGCAACACCAGCGCACACAGGCCGACCGCGGCCAGCAGTGGCCAGCGGCCGCTGGACGGCGACTTCGGGGTGGAGGCCATGGGCGCAGCGGTCTGGCTGTGCAGGCCGGGCACCGCGCCACGCTCGCGTTCGGCGTCGGCCCGTTTGAGTGCGTCAAGGATGTAGGACATGTCGCTTCAGGGGGGCGTCAGGCGCGGTTCGGGCACACCGCTCAGGCGGTTGACCTGCATGAAGGTGGTGGGCGTCACCTTGCCGCCGCCGTCGATGCCCTGGCCCTGCTGGAAGGCTTGCAGCCGGGCTGTGAAGTCGCCTGCAACGGCGGGCAACTGGCCTGTTGCCTGCAGGCTCTGCAACTGTTCGTCCATCCACTGCACGGCGGGGCCGCTGCCCACGTTGCCGATGCGCGCCGTGGTGCCCGGCGGCGTGCGCCAGAGCGTGGCGTAATCGCCGCGCCAGACGGAGGCCAGCGTGTCCAGCCCCAGGCGCCAGCGCTGGGCTCCGGCTTGCAGCGTGATGCTGTCGGCCGTCAGGGCGGTGACCAGGGCGCGTGCCGGTCCGTCGGCCAGTTGAAGGGTGAGGATGCCGGGGCGGTCGAGCTGCCGCAGGCCGTGCAGGCTCATGCGTCCAGTGCGGAAGCACTGCAGGCCCTGGGCCAGGGCGGCCGCGCAGGGATCCTCGCCGGCCAGGGCTTGATCCCACAGGGGGCCGAGTTCGCGCCACGCCGCGTTTTCACTGCCCAGCAGGGCACTGCGTGGCGGGGGCTGGTCTTGCAGCGGTTCGGCCTCGGGGGCCGCCACCTTCGCCGGTGCGGCTGGAGCCGCGGCGGGTGTGCCGGTTGGGGGGTCGCTGGCCGTCTGGGCCGCGGGAGCTGCAGGTGGTGGCTGGCTGCTCACGGCCACGGGCGGCGGGCTCTGGGTGCGCGCGGACAGCAGGCCAGGCAGCAGCCCCGGCCATTGCCACAGCGCGAACACGGCTGCGCCCAGCACCGCCGCGCCGCCCAGCGCCCCCAGACCGAGTGCCGCCCAGTGGCGGGTGACGTTGCGGGGGGCTGGCGAGGTGGTGGGCGGTTGGGCGGGCGTGTCGAACACTTCTTGCGCCGCCCGGTCCACGATGGCCGGGTCCACCTCGCGCCGGTCGCTGGCGTAGGCGCCCAGCAGTGCGCGGTCGCACAACAGGTTGATGCGACGCGGCACGCCACGCGTGAGCGCGTGCACGCGGGCCACGGCGGCGTCGCTGAAGGGCAGGGGCCCGGTGAGGCCAGCCACCTCCATGCGGTGGCGCACGTACTGGCGCGTCTCGGCTTCGCTGAGCGCGCCCAAGTGGAAGCGCGCGATCACCCGCTGGGCCAGTTGCTCCAGCTCGGGCCGGGCCAGCAGGCTGCGCAGTTCGGGCTGGCCGATCAGCACGATCTGCAGCAGCTTGCGTTCGTGCGTTTCCAGGTTGGTCAGCAGGCGCAACTGCTCCAGCACGTGGGGCGAGAGGTTTTGTGCCTCGTCGATGATCAGCAGGTTGTGCTGGCCCTGGGCGTGGCTGGCCAGCAGGTAGTCGTTGAGCGGGTCGAGGTGGTCCTTGATGGTGGCCGGGCCGCTGCCGTCAGGCCGCACCTCGATCTGGAACTCGTGGCAGATGGTCTTGAGCAGGTCGCTGACCGTCAGCTTGGGGTTGAAGATGTAGGCCACCCGGCAATGGGCGGGCACCTGCTCCAGGAAAGCGCGGCATACGGTGGTTTTGCCGGCGCCGATCTCGCCTGTCAGCAGCACAAAGCCACCGCCGCCCTGCACGCCGTACAGCAGGTGCGCCAGGGCCTCCCGGTGCCGCTCGCTCATGAAGAGGTAATGCGGGTCGGGCGCGATGGAAAAGGGCGTTTGGCGAAGACCGAAAAAGCCGGCGTACATGCCCTGAGGATAACGGCTGGTGTGTGGCCTTCCTCAGAAAGTCCCGGGCCGTCCACGACGGCCCGGGCAGGGGGATCAGGCTGCCAGGGCCATGGCGGGCTTGCTGGTGGCTGGCCGGGCCGACGTGGCGGCCACGGTGCATTCGATGTCGCCCGAGAGCTGGCCGCCTTCCTCGATCACCACCTTGCCGTAGCGGATCTTGCCGGTCACCTGCCCGGTGGCGTAGATGACCAGCTTCTGGCGCACCGTGAGGTTGCCGTCGAAACTGCCATGGATCTCGGCGATGTCGATCTCGGCCGTGCCCTTGAATGCGCCCTGTTCGGCGATCTGGATCACGCGCGAGTCCATGGTCGCTTCCACCAGGCCTTCGACGAACAGGGTGTCGCAGTCCGTGATCTCCACGCCCTTGAGCTTGATGTTCGGTCCGACGGTCAGCTTGCTGCCGCCTTCGGGCACCACGTGGCTGGCGGCGGGCGGGGTGCTGCCGCTGGTGGGCGCTGCCGTGGCAGCCGGTGCCGCTGTGGCGCTCGCGGCGCGGGTGGCTGCGGTGCCGGTGGGCTCGCCATAGCGCTGGGTGCCCAGTCCGCTGTTCAGGGGTTTGTTGATCTCGTTGTCGCGTTTGCCGAAATGCAGTGCCATGGGTCAGCTCCTTCTGAAAGTAGAGCGCCCATGCTAGGTGCCACGGGGCTTACATTCTGGTCGCCGCCGTAAGAGCCGTAACGGGATGCACCGTGCGTTTGGTTGCGGGTGTTGCAAATGGAGGGGCCAGCAGCGCGCCGCAGCGGCACTCCGCAGCCGCGGTTCGTGTCGGGGTTGCATTGCGGGGGGCCTGCCCGCAGGGCTTTCCGCAGGCGCCATCCCGTACAGTGCGCCGGATGACCACGCACTGGGTGTTGCCACCCCTACAGGCCCACACGCTGGCCCTGCCGCTGCCGCAGGTCGGCGCGCTGCTGGCGCGGCTGGGCCAGGCCGACGCCCACGCCGTGGCCGAAGACCTGCTGCGCCTGGTGGGCGCCCAGGTGCCGCTGGCCCAGTGCACGATCTTCGCGTTCGAGACGGGCCGCAAGCCCGTTGTCGTCGCTGTGGGCGACCGCTCGCGCACGCAGGAACTGCCCCACATCGCCGAAGCCTATGTGGACCGCTTCCACCGCCTTGACGGGCTGAGCAACGTCATGCAGGTCGAGTGGGCCGCTGCATTGAAGGCTGGGCCGGATGCGCCGCGCATCCTGCTGCACCGCCAGACCGGTGCCGACATCGCCCACGGTGACTACCGGCGCACCTGCTACGAACAGCCTCGGGTGGCCGAGCGGCTGGCGGTGCTGGCGCTGTACGAAGGGCGGCGCTGGCTGTCGGTGCACCTGTACCGCGGCACCGAACACGGCCCCTTTGACGACTCGGCGATCCGCGTGGTGGAAGCCTTTGCGCCGCTGATCGTGCAAGCCGTGCGCCTGCACCACACCGGCCTGGCGGTGCACCAGGACCTGGGCGGTCTGCTGCTGGCGCGTGCGGTGCGGCGCTGGCCACAGCTCACCCAGCGCGATCAGGACGTGGTGGTGGCGCTGATGGACGGGCTGGACACCGCCGCCCTGGCCACGCGCCTGGGGCTGACCGCCGCCAGCGCCCAGACCTACTGCCAGCGGGTCTACCGCAAGCTGGGCGTCGCCGGGCAGCGCGAGCTGGTGGCCGCGCTGCTGGAATCGACGGGCTGAGGGCTTTCCCTTGTTGTCCTGTTTTCAGGACATCACCATGGCGCCCGCTGCCTACACTGCGCGGCAGAACAGCAACCATCTTGATGAACCCGTTACTGAACCGCAGTGAAGTCGTTGCGCCAAGGCGACTTGGAGCGGGCGATGGCGTTGAGGATGACCAGCAGCTTGTGCATGCAGGCCACCA
>NZ_JBPCSJ010000043.1:0-7278 GCF_051007235.1 Hydrogenophaga sp.
TGACGTGCAGGTGCTTGATGCGCCCGTCGGTCATGCGCAGGCGGTAGTGGATGTCGTAGGGCTGACCCGCCTGCTGGCATTCGCCATAGACGCGCCCCACCCGCTCCACATCGTCCGGGTGCAGCAGGCCGAGGATGAATTCCAGCGTCAGCGGTGGGCCGTCTTCGCTGGTCTCGTGGATGGCATGCGCCTGCGGCGACCAGCTGAAAGTGCCGCTGGCCAGGTCCTGCATCCAGCTGCCCATGCGGCCGATCTGCTGCGACTTGAGCAGCAGCAGCTGGCTGCGCTGCAGGGCTTCCTCCGCCGCCTTGCGTTCCGTCACGTCCTGGATGGTGGCAAACAGCTGCTGCACGCGCCCGGTCTCGTCGCGCACCGCTCGCACGTCGATCTCGGTGTGCACGATCTGTCCGTCCTGGCGCAGGAAGCGCTTGGCCATGCGGTAACCGTTGCGCTGGCCGGCGATCAGTTCCTCGAACAGCGTGACATTGCGCTCCAGATCGCCCGGCGGCGTCATCTCGGCCCAGGTCATGCGCAGCAAGGCTTCGCGCGGGTAGCCCAGGATCTCGCACAGCCGGTCGTTGACCTGCAGCCAGCGCTTGTCGGTTGGCGACGAGATCGCCATACCCAGGAACGGCAGCTCGTAGAACATGCGCAGCAGCTCGGCCTGCTGGCGCTGGGCCTGCTCGGCCTCGCGCTGCGCGCTCACATCCAGCAGCACGCCGCTGATGTTCACCACCTGCCCGGCAGCGTCACGCCCAAGTGTGGTGCGGTCGTCCACCCAGGCCCAGCGGCCATCGGCGCAGCGGATGCGGTAGGTCTGCCGGTACTCGTCCGGCCCGTGCGCGAAGTAGTGCGCCACCTCGTCGTGGATGCGCTGGCTGTCGTCGGGGTGCAGCAGGTCGCTGTACTGCAGGCGGCCCTGCAGCAGCTGTTCGGGCTCGTAGCCCCACTGGCGCACCGATTCGCTGACCTGCACCACCGGCCAGCCCGGCTGGTTGCGCCACTCGATCACCACCGCCGGCGAACGGTTGACCAGGTCGTTCATGTGGCGCAGGCGGTCCTGTTCCTGACACAGTTGATCCGCCATGCGGTCGGCCGCGGCG
This sequence comes from Hydrogenophaga sp., assembly GCF_051007235.1. GTDB lineage: Bacteria > Pseudomonadota > Gammaproteobacteria > Burkholderiales > Burkholderiaceae_C > Hydrogenophaga. Next base: position 1,104 of record NZ_JBPCSJ010000043.1, read on the forward strand.
CCGATGTCGGCCAACTCGTCGCGCCCCTGCAGGCCGGTGCGCGTGTTCAGGTCGCCCGCCCCCATGGCGCCCAGCGCGCGCGACAGGCGCTGCGCACGGCGGAACCACAGCAGGTGCAGCAGCAGCGCCAGCCCCGCCACGGCCAGCAGCACCAGCACGGCTTCACGCGCCAGCTCGTCCTGCACCGCCGCGCGGCGCACGGCCACGGCGCGCGTGTTGTCCACCCACACCAGCAGGCGGTGCCCGCCCTGCAGCGGCATGTCACCGCTCAGGGCCAGGCCGTCGGTCTGGGCGGTCACCACGATGGCGCGCGGCGCGGGCGCGGTCTGCAGCCCCGTCAGCGCCAGCGGCACGCCGGCACGCGCCAGCACGCCGGTGACGGGCATGCCCACATCCAGGCGCGACAGCGAGGCCCGAACCTTGCCCAGCGGATCGATGAGGTACGCCCGTTCCAGCCCCTGGTGCAGCGCCAGCGCGCCCACCAGGCGGCGCAGCACCAGCGTGTCGTCCAGTCCCATGCGCTGGTCCAGCTGGCTCTGGTCGATGCTCAGGCGCTCGCGCAGGCGCGAAGACTCTTGCTGCACCACGTCGGCTTCGATGGTGCCCATGTGGTGCTGGTAGCGCAGCGAAATGGTCAGCAACGCGAACACGAACAGCAGCAAGGGCAGCAGGTGCCGCCCGGCCAGGCGCAAGAACCAGGGTCCGGCGCTCATGCACCCGCTCCCGGTGTCTGCCGCACACGCTCGGCCGGTTCGGGGGCGAGCAAGCGCCCCCAGTCGGGCGTTTCGTGGATCAGCCCCATCGTCTGCAGCGTGATGGCCAGCCCCTGGGACGCCTGCCCCAGCGCCTTGGGCTGACCCGACAGCCAGGCCAGGGACTGCTCGGCGTTGTAGAAATCCAGGCCCTTGAACGAGGCCAGGTACTGCTCGGGCGTGAGGTCTGCGCCGGGGGCCAGCACAGCGGCGCTGGCCTCGGGCGCCTGCTGCACCGCGGCCAGCCCGCGCTGCCAGCCCGCCACCAGCGCCTGCACCTGTTCGGGCCGGGTCTGCAGCGCATCGGCGTGCACCAGCAGCACGTCCACGATGTCGCCCGGCGTCTGCCGGCTGTCGAAAATGGGCACCAACCCCGCCTCGCGCAGGGCGCCGGCCAGCGGCTCGTACGACACCGACACCTGGGCCCGGTCGGCGCGCAGCAGCGCCAGGTGCTCCGTCGCCTCCACGTTCAACACCTTCACGTCATCAGGCTGCAGGCCCGCGGCCTGCAGCAGGCGTTGCAGCATCAGGGCCCCCACCGTGGTGGCCTCCACCGCCACGGTGCGCCCCCGCAGGCCGGCCAGGTTGCGCACCTCGGGCAGCGCCATCACCACGTCGGCCCCGGCCGAGGCGCTGAGCACCGCCACCACCCGCGGGTCAAAGCCCTCGTCGGCCAGGCGCAGCGCCTCGTCCAGCGTCAGCGCGGCGGCGTCGAGCAGTCGGTTGCGGAAGTGGCGCAGGGTTTCGGAACTCGAGGACAACTCGATCACCTTGACCGCCCGCGGGTCGATCAGGCCGCGTTCGCGCGCCAGCACCAGCGGGTCGTAGCCCACCCAGGCGTTCAGGCCCAGCATCAGCGGCGCGGCAGGAACGGGCTGACAGCCCGCCAGCCAGGGCGCTACCCCGCCCCCCAGCAGGAGCAGGCCCCCGGCCTGGAGCCAGCGGCGGCGCGTGCCCGGCGTCGCAAGACGGTCAGGTGAGCCCGCTTCCTGCCCCGCGCGCCCCTGCCCGGTGTGGTTTCGCATTCAGATGCACCTGTTGGCGATGATGTTGTTGTTTCATTCTGTCACCAACCACCACCTGCCCCGCGCAACATCCCGGCGTATTTGTCGCGCCCGGCCGCAGGGCCGCCGACCCTGCGGATCTTCCTGAATACGAAAGACCTCAGGCCGTCATTCCACCGTCACCGATTTCGCCAGGTTGCGGGGCTTGTCCACATCGGTACCCTTGGCCAGCGCGGTGTGGTACGCCAGCAACTGCAAGGGCACCACGTGCAGGATGGGCGAGAGCGCGCCGTAGTGCTCGGGCATACGGATGACGTGGATGCCCTCGCCGCTGCTGATGCGGGTGTCGGCGTCGGCCAGCACATAGAGCACGCCGCCACGGGCGCGCACTTCCTGCATGTTGCTCTTGAGCTTTTCCAGCAACGCGTCGTTGGGTGCCACCGTCACCACCGGCATGGCACTGGTGACCAGGGCCAGCGGGCCGTGCTTGAGTTCACCGGCCGGGTAGGCCTCGGCGTGGATGTAGCTGATCTCCTTGAGCTTCAAGGCGCCTTCGAGTGCGATCGGGTAATGCAGGCCGCGCCCGAGGAACAGCGCGTTGTCCATTCGGGCAAAGTCCTCGGCCCAGCTGATGACCTGGGGTTCGAGCGCCAGCACCGCCTGCAGCGCCACCGGCAGGTGGCGCATGGCCTTGAGGTGCGCCGCTTCCTGCTCATCGGAGAGCTTGCCGCGCACCTGGGCCAGTGCCAGCGTCAGCAGGAACAGGCCGGCCAGCTGGGTGGTGAAGGCCTTGGTGGAAGCGACACCGATCTCGACCCCGGCGCGGGTGATGTAGGCCAGTTTGCACTCGCGCACCATGGCGCTGGTGGCCACGTTGCAGATGGTCAGCGTGTGCGTCATGCCCAGGCTCTGCGCGTGGCGCAGCGCGGCCAGGGTGTCGGCGGTCTCGCCGCTCTGGGTGATGGTGACGATCAGCGTGCGCGGGTCGGGCACGCTGGTGCGGTAGCGGTATTCGCTGGCCACTTCCACCTGGGTCGGGATGCCGGCGATCTCTTCCAGCCAGTACTTGGCGGCACAGCCGCTGTAGTAGCTGGTGCCACAGGCCAGGATGAGCACGCGGTCGATCTGCTTGAAGATGCTGTACGCACCGTCGCCGAACAGCTCGGGCGTGATGCCATTCACGCCTTCGAGCGTGTCGCCGATGGCGCGCGGCTGCTCGAAGATTTCTTTCTGCATGTAGTGGCGGTAAGGGCCCAGCTCGGCCGCACCGCTGTGGGCGTGCACGGTCTTGACCGGGCGCTGTACCGGCTCGTAGGCACGGCCCTGACCATCGGCCACCCAATAGCGGCCCAGCTGCAGGTCCACCAGGTCGCCCTCTTCCAGGTAGACGATCTGGTCGGTCACACCGGCCAGGGCCATGGCGTCGCTGGCCAGGAAGTGTTCCTTGCCACCGTCACCCACCCCCAGCACCAGCGGTGAACCGGCGCGCGCGCCGACCACGCGGTGCGGCTCGTCCTTGTGGAACACGGCCAGCGCATAGGCGCCGTGCAGCTGGGCCACAGCGGCCTGCAGGGCCGCGAAGATGTCGCCCTCGTACAGCGAATCGACCAGATGAGCGATGACCTCGGTGTCGGTCTGGCTCTCGAACACGTAGCCCTTGGCCTGCAGGGCCGCGCGCAGTTCGTCGTGGTTTTCAATGATGCCGTTGTGCACCAGCGCCACCCGGCCGGCGGTGCCGTTGGTGGAACTGTTGGCCGGGCCGTGACTGAAGTGCGGGTGCGCGTTGTGCACCGCCGGTGCGCCGTGCGTGGCCCAGCGGGTGTGGGCGATGCCGGTGCCGCTGGCGATCTGTTCGGTTTTCACCTGATCGGCCAGTTCGGCCACGCGGGCGGTGCTGCGCGCGCGCTTGAGGCCACCCTGGTGCACCGCCACGCCGCACGAGTCGTAGCCGCGGTATTCCAGCCGCAACAAGCCCTGCACCAACACCGGCACGATGTCGCGCCCCGAAACCCCTGCCACGATGCCGCACATACCTGTTCACTCCGCTGGGTGGAAAGGCTGTGATGCTACCCAGCCCATGCTGCAATGAATGATCATATTTCACGCTTTCGCGAACAAATCGTTCACCGCCCCGTTTGATCGGACTAATATTTCACAATGAACGAAAAACCGGAATTTTTCAACCTGGATGAGGCTGACCTTCGTCTGCTGGCGCTGCTGCAGGAAGACGCCTCTCAAAGCAACCAGCGCCTGGCCGAGCGCGCCCATGTGTCGCCCCCCACCAGCCTGCGCCGCGTCAAGCGCCTGCGCGAGGCGGGCCTGATCGAGCGCGAAGTCGCCCTGCTCAACCCCGACAAACTCGCGCAAGTGACCGGCCATGGCCTCACGGCGCTGCTGGAGATCACGCTGGAGCGACAAGCGGCCGAGCACCTGGATGCTTTCGAGGCCCGCGCTGTGGCCGACACCGCGGTGCAGCAGTGTTACCGCGTCAGCCCCGGGCCCGACTTCATGCTGGTGGTGCACACCACCGACATGCCCGCCTACCGGGACCTGGCCCAGCGCCTGTTCACCAGCGATGCCAATGTGCGCAACGTCAAGGCGTTTTTCAGCGTCAAACGCGCCAAGTTCGACCCGCGCTTGCCCCTCCCCACAACGGGGGATATCGGTAGTAACAAAGCGTTATAGCTTCGCAAAAGACGTGACACCTTCCTAGAATCGCGCTAACAAAAATTCAAGCCAGCTGGAGGACAGGATGTTGCCTTTGTGGATCACGTTGGGGGTGGCGTTCGCCCTGGCCGGCCTGGGGGTCTGGGCCTACCTGCGCTACGGCCGCAAGGCATCGGGCCGCGACGACCGTTACACCCCCGAACGCATCCTCACCACCGAGCAGGTGCAGATGCTCGACTACTTGCGCGACACCTTTCCCGACCAGGTCGTGCTGCCCAACATGCAGCTCAAGGACATGCTGTCGGTGCGGCGTTCGTCCGACCCGCAGCGCGCCAAAGAACGCCTGCGCCACCAGCGCGTGGATTTCGTGGTCTGTGGCGTCGATGGCCGGCCGGTGTTCGCCTTCGACATCGAGCAGTACCACCTGAGCGACGCCAAGGCCAAGGCACACCAGGTCAAGCTGAAGAACCGCATCCTCAAGACGGCCGGCGTGCGCTTTCTGTTCCTCAAAGACGGCATCCACCGCATGCCGTCGCCGGCGGACTTTCGCCAGCAGCTGAACCTGGCCGCGCTGCCGCGCCCCCCATCCAAAAACGAGCAGGCCGAGAGCGTGCGCCAGCAACTCGAGTCCAAGCTCTCCGAATTCGATCCGCTCTACCCGACCACGGGCTTTCGCGACACCGACGTCATGGGCATGAGCAGCCTGATGGGCCTGGAAGACGAAGCAGCCGAGCGCACCGCACGCCAGCGCCCGCCGTCGGCACGCCCCCGCGTGCACTAGGGTCTGTCCCGCGGCGAGAGCCCGCCGCGGTCGTTGCACATCAGCCCTTTTTCTTGACTGGCCGCTGCCAGTTGGCGATGCTGACCTGCTTGCCGCGCGCCACGCTCAGCGCGCCGGGCTCGGTGCTCTTGGTGATGGTCGAGCCACCGCCCACGGTGCCCCCCGCGCCGATGGTGACCGGCGCCACCAGCACGCAGTTGCTGCCCACGTGCACGTCGGCCTCGATCACGGTGCGGTGCTTGTTGGCACCGTCGTAGTTGGCGGTGATGCTGCCGGCGCCGTAGTTCACCCGCTCGCCCACCGTGGCGTCGCCCAGGTAGGCCAGGTGGTTGGCTTTGGCGCCGCGCGCCAGCGTCGAGTTCTTGACCTCGACGAAGTTGCCGATGTGCACCTCGGGGCCCAGCTCGGCGCCGGGCCGCAGCCGGGCGTAGGGCCCGACCAGCGCGCCGGCGCCCACCGAGGCGCCCTCGATGTGGGTGAACGGGTGGATCACCGCGCCGGCGCCGATCTGCGCGTCGCGGATCACGCAGTGCGCGCCGATGCGCACGTCGTCGCCCAGCGTCACCGCGCCCTCGAAGACACAGCCGACGTCGATCTCGACGTCCTGGCCGGTGGTCAGCGTGCCGCGCAGGTCAAAGCGGGTCGGATCGGCCAGGCGCACGCCGGCCTCCATCAGCGCCTCGGCCTGGCGGCGCTGGAAACGGCGCTCCAGCTCGGCCAGCTGCAGCGGGCTGTTGACGCCCAGCACCTCGGTCTCGTCGGCGGCGCACGCCGTGCGCACTTCGGCGCCGCCGGCCACCGCGTGCGCGACGACGTCGGTCAGGTAGTACTCGCCCTGGGCGTTGTCGTTCGACAGCGCCGCCACCCAGCGCCTGAGCGCCGCGGTGGGCGCGGCCATCATGCCGGTGTAGACCTCGCTGATGCGGCGCTGCGCCGGCGTCGCGTCCTTGTGCTCGACGATGCCGAGCACG
>NZ_JBPCSJ010000044.1:0-1610 GCF_051007235.1 Hydrogenophaga sp.
CTGGTGGACAGCGGCGGGCCCTCGCCGCGGCGCCTGTCGGTCGGCCTCGACCGCGACCGCCTGGCCATGCTGCTGGCCGTGCTGCACCGCCACGCGGGCGTGGCCTGCATGGACCAGGACGTGTTCGTCAACGCGGTGGGCGGCGTGCGCATCAGCGAACCGGCGGCCGACCTGGCCGTCATGCTGGCCATCACCAGCAGCCTACGCGGTCGCGCCCTGCCCAAGGGTTTCATCGCCTTTGGCGAGGTGGGCCTGGCTGGCGAGGTGCGCCCCGCGCCGCGCGGGCAGGAACGGCTGAAGGAAGCCGCCAAGCTGGGCTTCACCGTGGCGGTGGTGCCCAAGGCTAACGCGCCGAAGAAGAACGACAAAGCGTTCGAGGGCCTGACCATCCACGGGGTGGACCGCATCGAAGAGGCCATGGAACTGGCCCGGAGCCTGGCCTGACCTCCCCTCTACGCAGATTCCGCAGCGCAGCCCGCGCTGGCCTTGCACACAATCACCGCATGAACCTCCAGCGCATCGCCGTCCCCCTGCTTGTCATCGGTCTGCTGATTTTTGCGGCGCGGCAATACGGCTGGGCCGGCTTTTTCGCCGTCAGCGGCGGCCTGGTGTTCTGGCTGCTGCTGCACTGGACGCGGCTGCTGACGGTGATGCAGCGCGCCGCCAAACGCCCCATCGGGCACGTGGACAGCGCGGTGATGTTCAACGCCAAGCTCAAACCCGGCGTGAACCTGATGCACGTGATCGCCATGACCCGGTCGCTGGGCGAGCGCCTGAGCACCGAAGGCGAAGACCCCGAGCGCTACCGCTGGACCGACAGTGGCGGCTCCTCGGTCAGCGTCACCCTGCAGGGCGGCCGCGTGAGTGCCTGGGAACTGCAGCGCCCACCCGCACAGGACTGAGCGACCGCCCCTCGGCGGGCACCTAAAATGGGTGTTTTTGGCGGTGCCGCCCGGCGCCGTCGCACTCCACGACCCAAAGGACCCCGCATGAGCCCCGTGATTCCCTCGATGTCCGACCGCGACGGCAAGATCTGGATGGATGGCCAGATGGTGGACTGGCGCGACGCCAAGATCCACGTGCTGACCCACACGCTGCACTACGGTTGCGGCGCCTTCGAGGGCGTGCGCGCTTACAAGACGGCCGACGGCAGCACCGCCATCTTCCGCCTGGAAGAACACACCGACCGCCTGTTCAACAGCGCCAAGATCCTGCGCATGCAGCTGCCCTTTACCAAGGAGCAGGTCAACGAGGCGCAGCGTGCCGTGGTGCGCGAGAACAAGCTGGAGTCGTGCTACCTGCGCCCGCTGACCTGGATCGGCGACAAGAAGCTGGGCGTGTCCCCCAAGGGCAACACCATCCACCTGATGGTCGCCGCCTGGGCCTGGGGCGCCTACCTGGGCGAAGAGGGCCTCAAGCGCGGCATCCGCGTCAAGACCAGCAGCTACACCCGCCACCACGTCAACATCACCATGACGCAGGCCAAGGCGGTGAGCAACTACACCAACTCCATCCTGGCCAACATGGAGGCCACCGACGAGGGCTACGACGAGGCGCTGCTGCTCGACGCCTCGGGCTTCGTCAGCGAGGGCGCGGGCGAGAACCTGTTC
>NZ_JBPCSJ010000045.1:0-2519 GCF_051007235.1 Hydrogenophaga sp.
CGCTTACGCCGCGCCCATGTCGCACGGGGCGGGGCTCTACGCCATCCCGCACCTCATGGCCGGCGCGCGCCACGTGGTGCCCGCCTCGGGCGGCTTCGACGCGGCCGAGCTGTTCGAGCTGGGCCGAGCGCTCGGCCCGCTCTCGCTGTTCGCCGCTCCAACCATCGTCAAACGCATCGTAGACGAGGCCGAGGCGCAGGGCCTCACGCCCGAACAATGCGGCCAGAGCTTCAAGACCATCGTCTACGGCGGTGCGCCCATGTACGCCGCCGACATCCGCCGCGCGCTGCGCACCATGGGCCCGCGCTTCGTGCAGATCTACGGCCAGGGCGAAAGCCCCATGACCGGCACCGCCCTCAGCCGCGCCCACCTGGCCGACACCGCAAACCCGCGGCACGAAGCACGCATCGCCTCCGTCGGCGTGGCCCAGACACCCGTGCGCATCCGCGTCGCAGGGCCGGACGGGCAATCACTGCCCGCGGGCGAGGTGGGCGAAGTGTTGATCCGCGGCGACAGCGTCATGGCCGGCTACTGGCGCAACCCCGAAGCCACGCAGGCCGCCATCCGCGATGGCTGGCTGTGGACCGGCGACATGGGCGCACTCGACGCCGACGGCTTCCTCACCCTCAAGGACCGCAGCAAGGACCTCATCATCAGCGGCGGCAGCAACATCTATCCGCGCGAGGTGGAAGAAGTGCTGCTGCACGCCCCCGGCGTGGCCGAAGTGGCCGTGGTCGGCGCGCCCGACCCCGAATGGGGCGAAATCGTGGTGGCCTTTGTGGTGCCGCAGCCGGGGGCGGCACTGGATGCGAAAGCGCTCGACGCCTTCTGCCTGGACCAGATCGCGCGCTTCAAGCGGCCCAAGCGCTATGAATTCGTCGAGGCGCTGCCCAAGAACAACTACGGGAAGGTGTTGAAGACGGTGCTGCGGGAGCGGGTGTGAACCCGACTGAGCCGGGTTCGGCTGTTGGCACCGGACGCGTTGCAGGTCTAGAATGCATCGCAACTGCAACGCATTGAGACTGCCCATGAAAACCGCCACCTTGCCTTCACTGCGCGTCGATCCCCAGCTGCGCGATGCCGCGCAAAGCGTGCTGCAGGAGGGCGAGACCCTGTCGGGTTTCATCGAGGCATCGGTTCGAGAAACCATCGAACGCCGACGCGTGCGCGCCGAGTTCGTGGCCCGCGGGCTGGCATCGCGCGAAGCCGCGCAAACCTCAGGCGTCTACTTCGCGGCGGGTGAGGTGCACGCCGAACTTGGCCAACGGCTAGAGCAGGCCCGTGCCAAGTTGCTGAAGCAGAAGCCGGTACGGGTGCGCGGGTGAGCTTCGCGGTCCGATACACCGCCGCTGCTCGCGACGACCTGATCCGCCTCTACGACTTTTTGCTGGAGCGGGCCAGCACGGCCGAAGACCTGGAACTGGCCGAGCGGGCGCTGAACGCGATCACCACCGCCGTCGACAGCCTGGGCCGCTCACCCTTCATCTACCGCAAGGCAGGTCAGAGCCCGTTTCTGCGCGAACTGCTGATCCCGTTCAGCCACAGTGGCTACGTCGCCCTGTTCGAAATCGAGAACGCCTCGACGGTGACGATCCTGGCGGTGCGCCATCAGTTGGAAGACGACTACCACTGAGGGCGTTCGCAGCCTTTCCTGTTTCGCCACGGACTCAGCCGACCCAGTTCTCCAGCAGCAGACCCGGTACCCATTCGAACTCGCCCATGTTGTTGGTGACCAGGGTCAGGCCCTCGCTGCGGGCGTGCGCCGCGATGTGCAGGTCGTTCACGCCGATGGGGCGCCCGGCCTTTTCCAGCTCGGCACGAATGGCGCCGTAGTGCTGCGAGGCCTTGGCGCTGTACGGAAGCACTTCCAGCAGGCTGGCGAACTCCTCCACCACGGCCAGGTTCTGCGTTACTTTCGCGCTTTTTTCTGCGCCGTGGTACAGCTCGCTCAGGGTGATGGACGAGATCGCCATGCGCCCGGCGTTCTCATTGAACACCCCCATCACCTCCAGCGGCCGGCGCTTGATGACGTAGATGACGATGTTGGTGTCGAGCAGGTACTTGAGCATGGCGCGGTCTTCAGAACGCGTCGCGCCCGGCCTGCTCCTGGGTGGCACGTTCGGCCATGAAGTCGTCGGATGCCTGCGGCCCGTTCATGAAGAACGCGTCCCACGTGTGACCCACCGGCGAAATGATCCGGTCCATGCCCCGCGCCCGCACCTGCACTTTTTTCACGCCCTCGGGCAGCCGCACGTCCGCCGGCAGGCGCACGGCCTGTGAGCGGTTGTTGGTGAAGACGGTGGTGATGCTCATGGCGGCCTCCTGGTGGGATATGGCGCGAGTATATGGCGCAGGGGCTTCTGGTGCTACCCGTTGGCGGAACGAACTGTGGCCTTGCTTCTCGGGTTGGTTGATGGACTGGCAAAAGGCAAGACCTGACCCCGTTGCTCGAAAGGCAAGACCTGACCCCGTTGCTCGAAAGGCAAGACCTGACCCCGTTGCTCTGCGTTGCTCTGCCT
>NZ_JBPCSJ010000046.1:0-4538 GCF_051007235.1 Hydrogenophaga sp.
TGCGCATCGCCGGTGTGCTGCTCGTCCACCAGGCGGGCGCAATAGAGTTCGAGCGCCAGCGCACCTTCCGCATAGCTCTTCTGTGCCAGGAGCATGCGTTTCACATCCGCGTGCTCGATGATGCGCACCTGCGGCGCAGCGGCGTCTTTGCCGCCGGTCGAGAGGGGTCGGCCCTGTGGCCGGTTCTTCGCGTAGTCGAGGCTGGCGTGGTAGCCCGCCATGCCCAGCATGGTGGCGGCCATGCCGACGCCGATGCGGGCTTCGTTCATCATGTGGAACATGCACTGCAGGCCGCGGCCCGGCTGGCCGACCAGGTAGCCAATGGCTCCGCTGTCACCGCGCACCGGGTACTTGCCTTCACCGAAGTTCAGCAGCGTGTTGGTGGTGCCGCGCCAGCCGCACTTGTGGTTGAGGCCCGCCAGCGCCACGTCGTTGCGTTCGCCCGTCAGTTGTCCTTCGGTGTTCACCAGCTTCTTGGGCACGATGAACAGCGAGATGCCCTTGACGCCGGGCACCAGCTTGCCGTCGGCATCGGGGATCTTGGCCAGCACCAGGTGGACGATGTTCTCGGTCAACTCGTGTTCGCCGGCCGAGATCCACATCTTGTTGCCCTTGAGGCGGTAGCGCGGTCCCAGCGGGTCGGCTTCGAAACCTTCGCCATCCGGCACAGCGCGCGTGGCCACGTCGCTGAGCGATGAGCCGGCCTGCGGCTCGGACAGGCACATGGTGCCGGAGAAGCGGCCGTTGAATTCGTTGAGCGCGAACACGCGCTTTTGGACGTCGGTGCCGTGCTTCATCAGCAGGTTGGCGTTGCCGGTGGTCAGCATGCCGCTGCCGATGCTGACCGAGGCCATGGCGAAGAAGGCGTTGGCCGCGGCTTCCACCGTGTAGGGCAGTTGCATGCCGCCGATGTCGTAGTCCTGTGCGGCGCTCAGCATGCCGCTCTCGGCATAGGCCTTCTGCGCGTCGTGCGTGGCCTGCGGCAGGATCACCTTCTCGCCGTCGAAGTGCGGCTCCTGCGTGTCCACCAGGCGGTTGAACGGCGCGTACTTTTCGCGCGCGATGCGCTCGCAGGTGTCGAGCACCGCGTCGAAGGTTTCGCGGCTGTGGTCGGCAAAGCGTTCGCGCTGGTTGAGGTGCTCGACCGACAGCCAGTGATTGAGCAGGAAATCGATGGTGGGACGCAGGCTCATGGCAGGGTTCGCTTCGGGCGTTCGGGGTGGTGGTCCGGTGGCGTTGTAGTGTGCCGCCGGCACACGGGGGGACAAGGGGCGTCGCCCGGGAAAACGGCGGTTTTCGTCCCAAGCGAGACAGTCCGCTGCGGGACAGTGCGCAGGGGCACTGTCCCCGGGGCCCGTCAGTGAACAGGCGTCACTGCGGTTCGATCTTCGCGTCGCGGATGGCCTTGGCCCACTTGGCGGTTTCGGTCACACCGCGTTTGGCCAGGTCTTCCGGCGTGCCCGGCTCCACCGCGAAGCCGATGCCGGCGAACTTGTCCTGCACCTCTTTGCTGTTGGCCGCGGTGTTGGCGGCCTTGTTGAGTTTGGCGATCACGTCGGCCGGCGTGCCGGCGGGCACGTACATGGCGAAGTAGGCGATCAGCTCGTAGTCCTTGGTGCCGAGGGCTTCATTGACGGTGGGAATGTCGGGCACAGCGGGCGAGCGCTTGGTGGAGGTGACCGCCAGGCCGCGCACCTTGCCGGCCTTGACCTGCGGCAGCATGACGGCGAAGTCGGCGCTGAACATCTGCACCACGCCACCGATCAGGTCGGTCATGGCGGCCGGGCCGCTCTTGTAGGGCACGTTGGTCAGCTCGATGCCGGCCATGCCGGCGAACATCTCGGTGGAGACCAGCTGCGAGGTGCTGGCACTGGCGAAGTTGATGCTGCCGGGCTTGGCCTTGGCCAGGCCCACCAGTTCCTTGAGGTTCTTGGCCGGCACGTCCGGGTGCACCGCGATGATCAGCGGCACCGAGCCCATGTAGGCCACGGGCGCAAAGGCCTTGTCCTGGTCGTAGGGCAGCTGCTTCATCAGGCTCTTGAGCGCCGCGTTGGTGCTGTTGGTGCCGATCAAGAGGGTGTAGCCGTCGGGGGCGGCCTTGGCCACGGCGTCGGCGCCCAACATGCCGTTCACGCCCGGCTTGTTGTCGATCACGATGGGCTGACCCAGCGCTTCCTGCATCTTCTGCGCGAAGGCGCGCCCGATCTGGTCGGTGGCGCTGCCGGCGGCGAACGGCACCACGGCCTTGATGGGCTTGTCGGGGTAGGCCTGGGCCAGCGCGGCGGTGGACACCAGCAGCGCGGTGGCGGTGAGGGCCAGTTGTCGGATCGCAGAACGCATCGATGTCTCCTTGGGTTGTGGTGGTGAAAAACGGTGAAGGGTCAGGGTTCCAGCGGCAGGTCGAGCACCGCGGCGCTCAACGTCTTGCCATGGGCGTCCAGCGCCAGTGAGCGCGTGACGCCGCCGGCCAGCGCGTCGAACAGTACGAAGTGCACAGCGCCCAGGTGCGGCAGTGTGTAGCGCTGCACAACGCCTTGCACCACACCGGCAAAGTGGGCCTGCACCCGTTCGGCGGTGAGCAGGCGTTCCAGCGTGGGGTAGTCGGCCGGGTCCAGCGCGATCACGCTGAGCGTGGCCCGGTTGCCCTTGTCGCCGGAACGCGCGAGCGCGATGTCCTGCAGGATGCGCCGGGTGGTGTTGTTGGTGGCGGTGGTGGGTGCCATGTCAGTCCTGCGCGTGCAGTTCGAGGATGTCGCAGCGCGGCCGCACGGCCGAGCGCGGCACCAGGGTGGACGCGGCGGCGATCACCTCGCGCACCGACTGTGTGACGCCCCCTCCCCCGGCCGGTCCGTTGAGGTAGAGCGCCTCCACCTCTTGCCCCACGGCTTCGGCCTGGGCACGGGTGGCGCAGCGCACCGCGAGGCGCACGCGGACTTCGTAGGGTTCGCGGTCGGCGCCCAGCTGCGGCCCGTGCATGGCGTTGACGCCGATGAGTTCGGCGCGGTGCTCGTGGCCTCTGAGGCCGTGGGGCAGCGTGGCGTCCTGCAGGCGCTCGCGCAGGATCTGCAAGGCCAGCTCGCCGCGCGCACGGGCACCCGGGCCGGCGTAGGAGATCTGGCCTTCGCCGATGAAGCCATCGCGGTAGCCCAGCGTGACCTTGAGCTGGTCGGGGCGCGGGTGGCCGCTGGCGCCCTGCACCGTCACACGGTCGGGCGCTTGTTCTTCAAACCGCACCTGCGAAAAATCGCCCACCACGTCGGCCTGCAGGTAGCGCGCCGGGTCTTCCACTTCGTACAGCAGCTGCGCGGTGCAGCTGAGCCGGTCGACCCGTCCGCCGGTGCCTGGCAGCTTGGTGATGACCGCACTGCCGTCCGCGTTCACCTCGGCCAGCGGAAAACCCACGCGGGCCAGGTCGGGCACGTCCACATGACCAGGGTCGGCCAGGTAACCGCCACTGACCTGGGCCGCGCATTCCAGCAAATGCCCCACCAGCAGTCCCTGGCCGAGCCGGTGCCAGTCGTCGGCCGTCCAGCCGAAATGGGCCATGAGCGGCGCAAGGAACAGCGACGGGTCGGCCACGCGGCCGGTGACGATGACGTTCACATCGGCCTGCAGCGCGGGCAGCAAGGCGTCGGCCCCCAGGTAGGCGTTGGCCGACACCAGCCGTCCGTCGAGCGACCGCACGGTGTCGGAAGAATCGATCAGGGGCACATCGTTCGCCCGGACCCAGGGCAGCACGTCGTCGCCGGTGATCACCGCCACGCGCAGGCGCAGCAGGCCGAGTTCACGCGCCACGTCCAGAACTGCGCGACCGGCCGCCATCGGGTGGGCGGCGCCCATGTTGGTGATGATGGTGACGCCGTTGCGCACGCAGGCCGGCAGTACGGCGCGCATGCGGGCCTTGAGCATGGGGTCGTAGCCCGCCTCGGGATCGGCGGCGCGGCGCAATTGGGCCAGCGCAATGGTGCGTTCGGCCAGGCATTCGAACACCAGCGCATCGAGTTCGCCACGCTCGGCCAGGTCGAGCGCGGGGTCGATGCGGTCACCGGCGTAGCCGGCACCGGAGCCGATGCGGTAAGGCGTCATGGACTGCAGTATGTCGGTGGCCGCGGGCAGCACCAGAGGAACAACCCGACGACCGCTTCGCGCCGGGGCCGTGGGTTCAGGCCGACGCCGCCGGCAACGCGGCGATGGTGCCCTGCGCCACGGCGCAGAGCTTTTCTTCGCCGTCCTGGAGCACAAACACATCGCAGCGACACACCGCCTGCGTCTTGCCCGGGTGCACGGCTGACGCGCGCGCGATCAGCCGATCGCCGATGGCCGGGCGCAGGTAGTTGATCTTGAATTCGGAGGTGACCACCGGCACGCGCAGCGCCGTGCCACCCGCATAGGTCAGGGCGTTGTCCGCCGCGTAGCTGAGCACGCCGCCGTGCACGAAGCCGTGCTGCTGTTTCACCGCGTCGGACACCGGCACGTGCAGTTCGCACCGGCCCGGCGAAAACGCGGCCAGCTCGGCTCCGATCAGCACCGACAAGGGC
>NZ_JBPCSJ010000047.1:0-3828 GCF_051007235.1 Hydrogenophaga sp.
CAGCTGCACCCGTCGCTGCAGCCGCGGCGTCCGCACCGGCGCCCGCTGCCGCACCGGCTCCGGTCCCCAACAAGGGCGACACCGCCTGGATGATGGTCTCCACCATCCTGGTGATCCTGATGGTCGTGCCCGGCCTGGCCCTGTTCTACGGCGGCCTGGTGCGCAGCAAGAACATGCTGTCGGTGCTGATGCAGGTGATGGTGACCTTCTCGCTGATCGTCGTGCTGTGGGCCGTGTACGGCTACAGCCTGGCCTTCACCGAGGGCAACGCCTTCATCGGCGGCTTCGATCGCCTGTTCCTCAAGGGCATTTGGGACAACGCGGCCGGCACCTTTGCCAACGCGGCCACCTTCAGCAAGGGCGTGGTGATCCCCGAGATCGTGTTCGCCGCCTTCCAGGCCACCTTCGCCGGCATCACCTGCGCCCTGATCGTGGGCTCTTTCGCCGAGCGCATGAAGTTCAGCGCCGTGCTGCTGTTCACCGCCATCTGGTTCACCTTCAGCTACGTGCCCATGGCCCACATGGTCTGGTTCTGGATGGGCCCGGATGCCTACAGCTCGGCCGAAGTGGCCGCTGAAATGACCGCCAAGGCCGGCCTGATCTGGCAACACGGCGCGCTGGACTTCGCCGGCGGCACCGTGGTGCACATCAACGCCGCTGTCGCCGGCCTGGTCGGCGCCTACATGGTGGGCAAGCGCATCGGCTACGGCAAGGAAGCCATGGCCCCGCACAGCCTGACCCTGACCATGGTCGGCGCCTCGCTGCTGTGGGTGGGCTGGTTCGGCTTCAACGCCGGCTCCGCCCTGGAAGCCAACGGCTTCGCCGCCCTGGCATTCATCAACACCCTGTTCGCCACCGCCGCCGCCGTGCTGGCCTGGTGCATCGGTGAAGCCCTGGCCAAAGGCAAGGCTTCCATGCTGGGTGCCGCCTCCGGTGCCGTTGCCGGCCTGGTCGCCATCACCCCCGCCGCCGGCAACGTCGGCATCGTGGGTGCGCTGGTCATCGGCTTCCTGGGCGGCTTCGCCGGCCTGTGGGGCGTGACCGGTCTGAAGAAGTTGCTGGGTGCGGACGACTCGCTGGACGTGTTCGGCGTGCACGGTGTCTGCGGCATCCTGGGTGCCCTGCTGACCGGCGTGTTCAACAGCCCCAACCTGGGCGGCCCCTCGATGGTGGCCGACTGGACCACCGTGGCCATGGTCACGGCCGATGCCTACAGCATCGCCAGCCAGGTCTGGATCCAGGCCAAGGGCGTGCTGATCACCATCGTGTGGTCCGGCGTGGTCTCCGTCATCGCTTACAAGATCGTCGACCTCACCATCGGCCTGCGCGTGACCGAAGAGCAGGAACGCGAAGGTCTGGACATCAGCAGCCACGGCGAAACCGCCTACAACCGCTGATCCACGGGATCCCCCGTGTGTGCTGAGGGAACGCGCGCACACACGGGTTGACTGTCAGAGCGTCTCCGATGGATGTTCAGCCCCCGTGCCGCCAGGCCCGGGGGCTTTTTTTCGCCCGGTGGCGGTGGTGAATGCGTCACAGACGGCGCGTTCGGGCCGCGGGAGCATGGACCCCGTCACACACCGCCGGGAGGTCCCATGTTCCGTTGCCGTTCCGGGCGCTTTGCCGCCCTCGTCTGTGTGCTGGGTTGGACCGTGTCCACCGGCGTCGGCGCTGCCCCCGCGCACGGTGGTGGCCGGGGCACCCAGGCACCGCCCACCACCGTGCGCTTCATCGACGCGCCGTCCGCCGAAAGCCCGGCCGCGCGCCAGAAGCGGCTGAAGAGAGAATGCAAAGGCCGCCCCAACGCGGGGGCCTGCCTGGGGCACACCGGCCGCGACTGAGGCGGCCGGGCGGGCCGCGATTGCAGCGCGGCGTGCAAAAAATTCAACGGCCGCACCAAGCCCCGCCGCTACCATGGCGGCCATGCCCAACAGCCCCACGAACGAAGACCGGCCGCAGCACCTGATCGAACAGGTCCAGGCCGCCAGCGCCGCGCGCACGCCCTTGCGCATCCGCGGCGGCAACACCAAGGCCTTTCTGGGCGAACCTGTGCAGGGTCCGCCGCTGGACACGCGCGTCTGGTCCGGCGTGGTCAGCCACGAGCCGACCGAACTGGTCATCACCGTGCGCGCCGGCACCCCGCTGGCCGAGGTGCAAGCCGTGCTGGCCGACAAGGGCCAGCACCTGCCGTTCGACCCGCCCTGTTTCGCGTCGGTTTCGGGCGACGGCGCCACCATCGGCGGCGTGGTCGCCGCCGGCCTGGCCGGCCCGGCCCGTGCCACCGCGGGCGGCGTGCGCGACTTCGTGCTCGGCGCCCAGTTCATCGACGGCCGGGGCCACTGGCTGACCTTCGGCGGCCAGGTCATGAAAAACGTGGCCGGTTACGACGTCAGCCGTGCGCTGGCCGGCTCCCTGGGCACGCTGGGCGTCATCACACACCTGTCCCTCAAGGTGCTGCCGGTGGCGCCGGCCGAGGCCACGCTGGTGTTTCCGCTGGGCCAGCGCGACGCGCTGGAGCAGTTGCACCGTTGGGGTGGCCAGCCGCTGCCGATCAACGCCTCCTGCTGGGTGAAGGATGTCACGGCGCCGGACCAACCCGAGCTGCTGTTCGTGCGCCTGCGCGGTGCTGTGGCCGCGGTCGAGTCCGCGTGTGAACGCATGGTGCGTGAAGCCGGCGGCCAGCGCATGGACAACGCCCAGGCCGGACCGGACTGGGCCGCCTGCCGCGACCAGACCCTGCCGTTTTTCAACTCGCCTTCGCCGGACCTGTGCCTGTGGCGCCTGTCGCTGCCGCAGACCGCGCCGGTGCTGGACCTGCCGTTTGCGCAGCTGATCGAATGGCAGGGCGCGCAGCGCTGGCTGTGGGCGCCAGCCTCGGCCGCGGCCCAGATCCGCGCCGCCGCCGCGGCGGTGCAGGGCCACGCCACGCTGTTCCGTGCCGGGGCCGACGGCGCGCCCGGCGTGCGCCGCTTTGACGCCGAGAGCCCGGCCTTGCAGGCCATCACGAAACGCCTGCGCGAAGCCTTCGACCCGCAAGGCATCTTCAACCCGGGCCGGATGGGATAAGCCATGCAAACCAACCTCGCCCCCGAATTCCAAGGCACGCCCGACGGCCTGGCCGCCGAAGCCATCCTGCGCAAGTGCGTGCACTGCGGTTTCTGCACCGCCACCTGCCCCACCTACCAGCTGCTCGGCGACGAGCTCGACGGCCCGCGCGGCCGCATCTACCTGATGAAGCAGGTGCTCGAAGGCGCCGAACCCACGCGCAAGACCCAGCTGCACCTGGACCGCTGCCTGACCTGCCGCAACTGCGAAAGCACCTGCCCCAGCGGCGTGGACTACGGCCACCTGGTCGACATCGGCCGCAAGATCGTGGACGCCAAAGTGCCGCGCCCGGTCGGCGAAAAGGCGGTGCGCTGGCTGCTCAAGGAAGGCCTGACCTCGCCCGCCTTCGGCCCCGCCATGACGCTGGGTCAGCTGGTGCGCGACCTGCTGCCCGAGACACTGAAAAACAAGGTGCCCGCGAAGCAGGATGCCGGCCGCTGGCCCACCGCGACCCATGCGCGCAAGGTGCTGATGCTCGCGGGCTGTGTGCAGCCGGCCATGATGCCCAACATCAACAGCGCCACCGCGCGCGTGCTCGATGCCGCTGGCATCCAGACCGTGGTCGCTTCGGAAGCCGGCTGTTGCGGCGCCGTGAAGTTCCACCTCAACGACCAGGACGGCGGCAGCGCGCAGATGCGCGCCAACATCGACGCCTGGTGGCCGCACATCGAGGCTGGCGTCGAGGCCATCGTGATGAACGCGTCGGGCTGCGGGGTGACGGTC
>NZ_JBPCSJ010000048.1:0-6686 GCF_051007235.1 Hydrogenophaga sp.
CGCTGGGCGCCAAAGCGGAAATCGTCGCCCACCAGCACGTACCGCACCCCCAGCGCCTTGACCAGGATGTCCTCGATGAAGGCCTGTGGTGGCAGCGAAGCCAGCCGCTGGTTGAACGGCAGCACCACGCACTGGTCCACGCCGCAGCGCTCCAGCTCTTCGAGCTTGTCGCGCAGGGTGGCGATGCGTGCCGGCGCCAGTTCGGGTTTGCGGTGCACGGCCGCAAAGAAGTCGCGTGGGTGCGGCTCGAAGGTCATGGCGCAGGTCGGCACGCCGCGGTGGCGCGCCTCGTTGCGCAGCAGTGCCAGCATCGCCTGGTGGCCCCTGTGCACGCCGTCGAAATTGCCAATGGTCAGGGCGCAGCCGGTCGTGGCGACGCGGTTGCCAAGCCCTCGGAGGATCTTCATGGGTGGTGTTGCCCGGGTGTTCGGCCCTGAGGCGGGTGTCTGTCACACAAGCGCGTTATATTGACACACGCGCAGATGCCCGCCACCGGCAGGCTGGCACGGCAAAGACAGATGTTCCGGTTGTTGTTCAACATGGAGGTGGTCTTGAAGGTCTTGAAGCTCTCTGCCCAGGGGCTGCCGCAGTCGTGGATCAGCCTGGAAGAAGCCGTTCTGCACTATGCGGCGGACGAGGTGCGGTGGGAGATGGGTGCGGAGGTCGCGGTGTTCCATGGCGGACACAACGCGGTCACGGGGCGGCAGTCCATCATCACCGTCAACTCCATCATCGGCACCAAAGGTGTGCCCAGCATCAACCCGTTCGACCTTCGGCCGACGCTGACCAACGCCAAGCTGTTCTCGCGCGACCGTTGCCTGTGCGGCTATTGCGGGCAACATTTCCACGAGGACGAGCTGACCCGCGAACACATCCAGCCGCTGGGGCAGAACGGCCGCGATGTGTGGATGAACGTGGTCACCGCGTGCAAGGCCTGCAACCACCGCAAGGGCAACCGCACGCCCGAGCAGGCGCACATGCCCCTGCTGTACGCGCCCTATGTGCCCAGCCTGTGGGAGGACTTCATCTTGCGCAACCGGCGCATCCTGGCGGACCAGATGGAGTTCCTGATGTCGCATTTGCCCAAAAGTTCGCGCTTGCACGCCTGAGCGAACAAGGGCTGGACAACAAAAAACCCGCCTCGGCGGGTTTTTTGTTGGGGTTGCGGTCAAGCGCGTCAGGGTGTGCCGGTGGCGGTCACCGTGCAGCCCACCTGGAAGTTCAGGCTGGAGTTGGCTGGCAAAGCCGCAATCGTCACCCCGCTGCCTTGCAGATTGGCGATGCTGAGCGCGGGTGCCACAGGGCAGACGGCCACGCCACTGGCGACGCTGCAGGTGACCGTGGTGCAACTCAGGCCGGTGGTGGCTGGATCGGTCACCACTGTGTTGGTCGCGTTGCCCGGCCCACTGTTGCTCACGGTGATGGTGTAGCTGGTGGTCTGCCCGGCGGTCAGGGTACCGACGGCGTTGCTCTTGGTGACCCCGATGTTGCCTGCGGGCGTGACGGAGCTGCTCACGGTCTGCGTGTTGTTGGACGGATCGGGATCGGTTGCCACCGAGGTGATGGTGGCTCGACCCAGGTTGGTCAGGGTGCCGGAGAAAGTGTTGCTCAGCGTGGCCGTGACGTTGTAGCGCACGCTAGCGCCGAGCGACAGCGACACGGTGTTGTTGATGTTGCCGGTGCCAGTGGGCGTGGTGCCGCAGCTGGTGGTCACGATGGTTGAAGACCCCGTGGACAGGACGGAACAAGACCATGTGGCCAACGCGACACCGGCCGGGAATGTGTCCTGGATGGCGATTTCGCGCACCACACCCGGGCCTGGGTTGCTGGCCGTCAGGGTGTAGAACACCGTCTGCCCCTGCAACACGGTGGTCGGGGTCACCGCTTTCGAAAAAGAAATGTCCACAGGGAACGAGCGCGACAGGTCGGTCAGGATCGCGCCGGTGGCGCCGGCGTTCGTTGCGACGCCGGTCAGCGAGCTGACACGCCAAGTCTGACTGGTGGCACCGGTACTGGCCAGCAGGCAGGGGTTGGGCGACGCGGCGCAGCCAGCCAACCCCAGCGGGCCTTCGGCCAGTCCGTTGGGCGAGCCCGCCAGGCCCAGATCTCCGAGGTTGGTGGCCGCCACGTTGCTGCCGCTGGCCACGGTCTGGAAGCTGGCCGACGTGGCGCGGTAGAGGTTGTAGTTCGCCGTGCCGTCCTGTGCCAGGATGTACATGCTGCCGTCGGACGTGCAGGCAAAGTCGCCACTGCCGCCCGTGGGCAGACCGGTCCAGTTCAAGGTCCGAAGGATCGCTCCTGTGGCTGGGTTGATCTCGTAGAACGCCGCCGTGTTCGACATCGCGTAGAAACGGCCGTCGGGGCAGGCCGTTGCACGGATGACCGAGGCGGGCAAGGCCGTGGCCACGGCTGTGCCGTTGGCGCAGGTCTGGGGGTTGACGGACGCGATCCGCGGGTTCGCCACCGTCTGTTCGATGTAATAAATATTGCCGTCGAGGCTGGCCACCCCCATGGCCGCGGTATTGAACTGCAAGGTACAGCCCAGGTCGGTGGCCGCGCCGGAGGTGGGGTTGACCGTGTAGATGCGGTTGTAGTTGGTGCCAGACGCTGCACCCACCCCGTAAATCGCCTGGGCATGCGCAGTGCCGGTCAGACCCGCCAGCAGGACAGCTCCTAGGCCAAGGGTGGAGGCGAGGTGTCGGCGGAGAGCTCGGAGGTATTTCATCGCGTTGTGACGACTGAGGGCTGGGTTTGGAAGCAGCCAGCCCTGGGGACAAGATAAAAGTATTAATTATTTTATCTTGCGGTCGTGTCTTTGCGCCGCACAAAGCCGTCTTCGACCAAGACCGAGCCCGCGAAACTGTGGGAAATTCACGACCCGCACGCCAGCGTGCGGGTCCAGACCCCATGTGACGTTCGGCTCAGGCGAACACGCCCGCTGTCTCCTGCATGCGGCCGGAGACCTCGCCCAGGTGGTGCAGGGTGTCGCCGAACGTCATTTCCAGCTGGGTCAGCTTCTTGAAGTAGTGGCTGACGATGTACTCGTCGGTCACGCCGATGCCGCCGTGCAGCTGCACCGCCTGCTGACCCACATAACGCATCGATTGCCCCAGCTGCACCTTGGCGCGTGAAAGCGCGCGGCGGCGCTCATCGGCCGGGGCGTTGAGCTTGAGGCTGGCGTAGTAGCTCATCGAGCGCGCCAGTTCCAGCTGCATCTTCATGTCGGCCATGCGGTGGCGCAGCGCCTGGAAGCTGCTGATGGCCACACCGAACTGCTTGCGCGTGTTCAAGTAGTCGGCCGTCACGGTCACGGTCTTGTCCATCACGCCCACAGCCTCGGCGCAGACGGCGGCGATGCCGATGTCCACCGCGTGTTCCAGCGCCGTCAACCCGTCCAGCGTGACCAGCGAGGCCAGCGCGTTCTGCAGCGTCACATCCGCCGCGCGGCCGCCGTCCTGCGTGCCATGGCCCTGCGTGGTGACGCCGCTGGCGCTGCGCTCGACCACGAACAGCGCGATCTGGCCGTTCACCATGGCGGGCACCACGAAGGCGTCCGCCTGGTCGCCCGCAGGCACCACGTGCTTGTCACCGCTGATGGTCCAGCCACTGCCGGCCTGGGTGGCAACGGTCTTGCAGACATCCAGCCGGTAGCGCGCACCGCGCTCCTGTTGCGCCAGCACCACCAGTGCTTCGCCGGACGCGATCTTCGGCAGCCAGGCCGCCTTCACGTCGGCGCCGCCGTAGGCGCCGATCACGCCACTGGTGATCAGCGTCTGCGCCAGCGGCTCCAGCACGATGCCGCGCCCCAGCTCTTCCATCACCACCATGCCCTCGACCGGGCCCATGCCCATACCGCCATCGGCTTCGCTGGTGTACAGGCCCGCCAGGCCCAGTTCGGCCAGTTCGTTGTAGGCGTTGCGGTCAAACCCGCCGGTCTTGACGATGCCGCGGCGGCGTTCGAAGTCGTACCCCTTGTCGACCCACTTGCGCACCGCGTCGCGCAGTTGTTCCTGGTCGTCGGAAAAATCGAAATCCATGTGAATCTCCAGAAGTTTGTGCCCCCACGCTCACCACAGGTTCGCTGCCCCCCAAGGGGGCGCGATTTTCCTTTGGGCGGCCCGGCGGAAAATCATCCCAGTACCGTCTGGGCGACGATGTTGCGCTGCACTTCGTTGGAACCGCCGTAGATGGTGGTCTTGCGCAGGTTGAAGTAGGTCGAGGCCAGCGGCGCGTTGGCCACCACGCCGCCCGGGAAGTTGCCCTGCCAGCCGGCTTCCATGGCCTCTTCGATGAAGGGCAGGCTGAACGGGCCGGCGGCCAGCATCATCAGCTCGGCGTAGCGCTGCTGGATCTCGCTGCCCCGGATCTTGAGCAGACCGGCGATGTCCAGCGACTGCTTGCCCGACTTTTCGGCTGACAGCACCCGCAGCACCAGCATTTCCAGCGCCACGATGTCGACTTCGAGCAGGGCGATCTGGTCGCGGAAGCGGACGTCGTCCCACACGCCTTCGGCCTTGGCGATGCGCTTGAGGCGTTCCAGCTCGCGCTTGGCACGGTTCACATCGGCGATGTTGGTGCGCTCGTGGCTGAGCAGGTGCTTGGCGTAGGTCCAGCCCTTGTTTTCTTCGCCAATCAGGTTCTCGGCTGGCACCTTGACGTTGTCGAACCAGACCTCGTTGACCTCGCACTCGCCGTCCAGCAGCTTGATCGGTCGCACCGTCACCCCCGGCGACTTCATGTCGACCAGCAGGAAGCTGATGCCGGTTTGCGGCTTGCCTTCGGTGCTGGTGCGCACCAAGCAGAAAATCCACTCGCCGTACTGGCCGAGCGTGGTCCAGGTCTTCTGGCCGTTGACGATGTAATGGTCACCCTGGCGTTCAGCGCGGGTCTTGACCGAGGCCAGGTCCGAGCCCGATCCCGGCTCCGAGTAACCCTGGCTCCACCACACCTCGCCGCTGGCGATGCCGGGCAGGAAGCGTTCCTGCTGCTCTTTGTTGCCGAATGCCATGATCACCGGCGCCACCATCACCGGGCCGAACGGCACGATGCGCGGCGCGCCAGCCAGGGCACATTCCTCTTCGAACAGGTGTTTCTGCACAGCGGTCCAGCCCGGGCCGCCGAACTGCTCGGGCCAGCCGTAGCCGAGCCAGCCTTTTTGGCCCAGGATCCTGGCCCAGCGCTGCATGTCCTCGCGCGAGAGGCGCAACGCGTTGTGAACCTTGTGGGCGATGTCGGCGGGCAGGTGGTCCTTGACCCAGCCGCGAATCTCATCGCGGAACGCCTGCTCTTGCGGCGTGAATGCCAAATCCATGCTTGTCTCCGTGTGGGTGGGATCCCCACGGAGTTTGGCACGACCGTTCGTTTTTTCCGTGTCCGGGCCGTGACATGACCCCCACGCTCCGCCGGGTTTCAGGCACCCAGTTGCTGGCGCAGGTCGTTGAGCTGGTTCTGTAGCTGTTCCACGGTGTCCTCCAGCGCGGCCACGCGGCGCGTGAGCGCGATCAGCTCATCCTCGCTGGCTCGGCTGCCTGCGGTGGCCGCTGTGGGCACGGACAGGTCCACCGGCCCGCACAGCAGGTGGGCCCAGCGCTGCTCGCGCGCGCCGGGCGCGCGGGGCAGCTTCACCACGAGCGGGCCGCCCTTCTCGTCGCTGCGGTCCTGCAGTTCTTCCAGGAAGGCGTCCACCGACGCGATGTCCAGGAACTTGTACCAGCGCTCGGTGTTGATGCGCAGTTCACCCGCGGTCTGCGGGCCGCGCAGCATCAGCAGGCCCAGCAGCACGGCCGACTGCTCGGGCACGCCGATGGCGCGCACAAAGTTGTGCTCGTAGCGGGTGGCCCGGCCGCCGCTGGTCTCGAACACCAGGCTGAGCTGGCGCAACTCGTCCAGCGCCTCGCTGATCTCGGCTTCGGTCAGGTTCAGCACCGGATCGCGCGCGGTTTTCTGGTTGCAGCCGCTCTGCAGGCTGTTGAGTGTCAACGGGTAGCTGTCGGGCACGGTGCGTGCCTTCTCCATCAGGGTGGCGAGCACGCGGGCTTCGGTGGGCGAGAGGGGGCGGGTGCGGACATCGTGGTTCATTACACTTGCGGGCCTTCTGTGGCTGATTGGTGGGCTGTGATTCGCGCCGTGAACAAAAACATCGTCATTCTCATCTCTGGCGGCGGCTCCAACATGGCGGCCATCGTGAACGCATCGCTGTCAGGGCGCTGGCGCGAGCGCTGGGGCGCGCAGGTGGCGGCGGTCATCAGCAACAAAGCCGATGCCGGTGGTCTGACCTTCGCCCGGGAACACCACATTGCCACCGCCACACTGGACCACAAGGCCTACGCCTCGCGCGAGGCGTTCGACGCTGCGCTGATGGGCGAGATCGACCGCCACGACCCGGCGCTTGTGGTGCTGGCCGGCTTCATGCGCATCCTCACACCTGGCTTTGTGGCGCATTACACCGGCCGGCTGATCAACATCCACCCCAGCCTGCTGCCTGCCTTCCCGGGCCTGCAGACCCACCAGCGCGCCATCGACGCCGGCTGCAGGTTTGCTGGCTGCACCGTGCACCGCGTGACCGCCGAACTGGACCATGGCGAATACCTGGACCAGGCGGTGGTGCCGGTCTTGCCCGGCGACTCTGCCCAGAGCCTGGCGGCCCGCGTGCTCACGCAGGAGCACCTGATCTATCCCCAGGTGGT
>NZ_JBPCSJ010000049.1:0-5366 GCF_051007235.1 Hydrogenophaga sp.
GGTGCGCGCGGCGCACCCGGTCAAGGCCGGGGCGTTCGACGTCAAACACAGCGTGGGCGCCATGGTCGACGTGGAATTCGTCGTGCAGTACCTGGTGCTGGCGCATTCGGGCCAGCATCCCGAGCTGCGCGGCAACCTGGGCAACATCGCGATGCTGCAGCGCGCCGAGGCCGTGGGCCTGCTGCCCGCCGGCGTGGGCCAGGAGGCGGCCGACGCCTACCGCGAACTGCGCCACCTGCAGCACCGCGCGCGGCTGGACGAAGCGCCGACCCAGATCGACGCGGAACAGGCCGAACCCCTGGCCGCCCCGGTGCGCACCCTCTGGGCGCAGGTGCTGGGATGAGACGCCCGCGCAGCTGGCTGCTGCTGTGCGCGCTGCACGGCGTGGCCAGCATGCTGCTGTGGTGGACGCAGCCGACCACGCTGGAGTGGATGACCTGGCGGTCCGACGAAGACCTGCACTTCCCCTGGACGCTGTGGACCAGCGCCTGGGTGTACCAGAGCACGCCGCAACTGATCGGCCACCAGCTGGCGCTGGGTGTGCTCACCGCGTTCGCCTGGGTGGTGCGCCCCCCCTGGACCAGCACGCTCGCCTGGTTCCTGGCCTGGCCGCTGGCGCAGGCCTCGCTGCTGCTGTGGCCCCAGATCGGTTACGCCATCGGCCTGTCGGGCGTGCTGCACGCCGGCTGGGCGGTGCTGGCGGTGCAGCTGCTGCAGCGCCGCATCGAGATGCCGCAGGCGCAGCGCTGGGGCGGGCTGCTGCTGGCGGGGCTGGTGCTCAAGCTGGGCCTGGAACGGGCCTGGGACCACCCCGTGGTGTGGGACAGCGGCAACGACCGTTCGCTGGTGCAGGCGGCCCACCTGGCCGGCGCGGTCTGGGGACTGTGCCTGGGTGGGCTGGCCCGCTGGCTGCCGGCCGTGCGCTGGCGCGCGCGGGCGCCGCAGCCGCCCGCGCCGCCGGACGAGACGGTGCATCCCTGAACGCCTGAACGCCACGGATGCGGCTCAGACCGCGTCCAGGTCTTCCAGCAATGTGTCGGCCCGCGCGCGCAGCGCCTCGCGCGTTGCGGCGTCCATGCGGGCCAGGTGCGTGACCATCAGCCGCGTGCGCGGGTTGCCGGCCAGCGCGGCCTCGTGCCGGTCCAGGAACGCCCAGTACAGCACCGTCATCGGGCAAGCCTGCAGGCCGCTGCGCTGCTCGGGCCGGTAGCGGCAGCCCTGGCAGTGGTTGCTCATGCGCGCCACGTACTGGCCGCTGGCGATGTAGGGCTTGCTGGTGAAGCGCCCGCCGTCGGCGTACAGCGCCATGCCGGCGACATTGGGCAGCTCGACCCAGTCGATCGCGTCCACGTACACCGCGAGGTACCAGTCGGCCACGGCCTTGGGGTCGATCTGCGCCAGCAGCGCGAACTGGCCGGTGAGCATGAGGCGCTGGATGTGGTGCGCGTAGCCGTGCCGCAGGGTCTGGCCGATGGCGTCCCGCATGCAGGCCATGTGGGTCTCCCCGGTCCAGTACCAGCGCGGCAGCGCGCGCGTGTGGCCGAAGTGGTTGGCCTGCGCCAGCTGCGGCATGGTCTGCCAGTAGACGCCGCGCACGAACTCGCGCCAGCCCAGGATCTGGCGGATGAAGCCTTCCACGCTGGCCAGCGGCAGCGCCTGCGGGCCGCGTTCGTGGTGCGCGCGCTCCACCGCGTCGATCACTTCGCGCGGGTGGATCAGGTGCAGGTTCAGCGCCACCGACAGCAGCGAATGCCAGCCAAACGGCGTGTCGTTCCACATCGCGTCCTGGTACGGCCCGAAGCCCAGCAGGCGCTCGTCGATGAAGTGCTGCAGGGCCTGCAAGCCCTGTTCGCGCGTGACCGGCCAGGCGAAGTGGTCCAGCGAGCCGGGGTGGTCGGGGAACTGGCGTTCGACCAGGGCGAACACCTCGCGCGTGAGCGCGTCGGGCTCAAAGCGCGCGGGCGGCGGGATCCAGCCCGGGCCGCTGGCCGGGTAGGCCGCGCGGTTGTCCACGTCGTAGTTCCACTGGCCACCCAGCGGTTCGTCGGGGCGGGCCATCAGCACGCTGTGCTCGCGCCGCATCAGGCGGTAGAAATGTTCCATGCGCCATTCGCGCCGCCCCGCCACCCAGCGGGCAAAACGGTCGCGGCTGCACAAAAAATGGCTGTCCTCGTGCCAGACCAGCGGCACGCCGGCGCGCTGCGCCACGTCGGTGATGGCCTGTTCCAGCCGCCACTCGCCGGCCTCGCACAGGTGCAGGCTCTGCGGCTGCGTGGCCTGCAGCACCCGGGCCAGCCGCTCGGGCAGGCTGAGCGCGTCGGCCAGGGCCGGGTCGTCCAGCGCCAGGTAGCGCAGCGGCCAGCCGCGGGCCTGCACGGCCTGCGCAAAGTGCCGCATGGCCGACAGGAAAAGGGCGATGCGGGCGCGGTGGCTCCAGACCAGCGTGGCCTCGCCGGGCGCCTCGATCATCAGCACCTGGTCCAGCGTTGGGTCGAAGCCGGCCAGGGCCGGGTTGTCCAGCCACAGCTGGTCGCCCAGCACCAGCACCAGGCGGCGGGGGGATGGGTGGAGGGGGGTGGCCGTCATGGCGCCCCCCGCCGGGCCAGCGCGCGGCAGCGGTCGCTGCAGTACTTCACCTCGTCCCAGCAGCGTGCCCAGGCCTTGCGCCAGCTCATGGGGCGGCCGCACTGCTGGCAGGGTTTGCTGGGCAGATGGGCCTTGTTGCCCTTGAAGCCTTCGCGTTCGCCTCGGCTCATGCCGCGACCCCGGTGGTGTGTTCGGTCCGCCAACGTGCCACGGCCGGTGCGATCTGGTCCAGCTCGGCCATGTGGGTGTGGCCGGGCAGCGGCACCGCGCCGCGCGGCCCGGTCTGCAGGGCAGGGCACTGGCCACCGGTCCACAGCTGCACCGCGGGCGGCAACTGCGGCAGCAGCTGTTCGAGCGCGTGGCGGGCGTCGCGCGGCTTGAGCAAGGCCGAAAAACCCAGCGCCACCACGTCGGCCCCGCCGGCCCGCGCGGCCTCGGCGATGTCGCGCAACGGCGTCTGCGCGCCCAGCGACGTGGTCTCGCAGCCTTCGAGCACCAGCATGCACTCGGCCATCAGCAGGCCCAGGGTGTGGACCTCGCCGGGCACGGTGGTCAGCAACACCCTGGGCGGCCGCAGGGCGCTGGCCGCCGCCACCTGCGACAGCCCGGTGCGCAGCAGCCGCTGCACCAGCTCGGTGTAGAGGTGCTCCTCGAACACGGCCAGCTCGCCGTCCAGCCAGGCCTGGCCCACGCGCCGGTTCAGGGGCGCGACCACGTCGCGCACCAGCGAGGCCAGGCCGTGCACCAGCAGCCACTGTTGCAAGGCCTGGTGCAGCGGCTGGCTGCGCTGGGTGCGCAGCAGGTCCATCCAGTGCGACAGGTCGGGGCCGGCGGCGGAGGCGGGCACCGGCGCCTCGGCAGATTTTTTTGCTGCGCCCTGCATCCGCTGGGGCCGCGCCGGCGTATCCAGTGCGAGCAGCTGCGCCAGCGGCAGCGGCACCACCCGGCCCGGACGGTGTCCAGCGTCCAGCAGGCGGCGGATGTGGCGCAGGCGCAGCAACTGGTCGCCGTCGTAGCGGCGCTCGCCCTGGGCGTCGCGCAGGGGCAGCGGAAAGCCGTAGCGCCGCTCCCAGACGCGCAAGGTGTCTTTGGAGAGGCCGGTGTCGCGTTCGACGTCGGCGATGGTGTGGGCGGCTTCGGTCATGGGACTTGAGTTTGTCTAAGACAGATGCTTCAATGCAAGCGAATTTTCGGAGTGGAACCCATGAACACAAACTTTGTCCAGATCAAACTGAAAACACGGGCGGCGTGCGGGGCCGTGCTGGCGGCCAGCCTGCTGGCGGTGACCATGCCCGCTCTGGCCCAGACCCCGCCGACACCCCTGGTCGCACCCGCGGCCAAAGCCTGCCCGGCCCTGCTCAACCACCGCTTTGACCGCCTGCAGGACGAAAAGCCCCAGGACCTGTGCCAGTACGCCGGCAAAGTGGTGCTGGTGGTCAACACCGCCAGCTTCTGTGGCTTCACCGGTCAGTACAAGGCGCTGGAGGCGCTGCACAGCCGCCTGCAGGCGCGCGGACTGGTGGTGCTGGGCTTTCCGGCCAACGACTTCGGCCGCCAGGAACCGGGCAGCAACCAGGCCATTGCCGACTTTTGCGAAAACACCTTCGGCGTGCAGTTCCCGATGTTCACCAAGACCACCGTGGTGGGCGCCAGCGCCAACCCGCTGTACCGCCAGCTCGCGGCGCGCACCGGCCAGGTGCCGCAATGGAACTTCCACAAGTACCTGATCGACCGCAGCGGCCAGACGGTGCGCAGCTTCCCCAGCGCCACCGAACCCAATGACCCTGCTTTCGTGAGGGAATTGGAAAAAATGATTCAGGCTAAATTGTGACTGATCGGTCACAATGAAACCAACAAGTCATTTTCTGTGTCCCCAGTCCCCATCGCCCACCGGAGAGCCCACATGTCATCACCCGCACGGAACTTTCTGACCGGTCCCCGGCTCCATGCGGGGGTGGCCTTGAGCCGACAGGCTGGGGGATCACACCCGTTTTATGCACTGCGAAGCCTTCCGTCCCTGTGGGCGGATGCAATCCCGAGGCGCTTCTCCTCCTCCTCCCTCCCTCCCTCCTTCGTTTCGGGGCGCTTCGCAGGCCTTTGTCTTCCGGCCCACCCGGCTATCACCGTGGTAGGGGTCTGAGCCATGTACTCGGACCACACCCCCCAGCCCATCGGCGGCGCCGGCGCACCGCGCCAGCCCCGCGTGGCCATCATCGGTTCCGGCATCTCCGGTCTGGCCGCTGCCCACACCCTGACCGGCCTGGCCGACCTCACGCTGTTCGAGGCGGGTGACTACTTCGGCGGCCACACCCACACGGTGGACGTGACCCTGCCCGACGCCGGCGGCCGCCCGACCACCTTCGGTGTCGACACCGGTTTCCTGGTGCTCAACGAGCGCACCTACCCAAATCTGCAGGCCCTGTTCCGCCAGCTGGACGTGGCGATCGCGCCGTCGGACATGTCGTTCTCGGTGCAGGCGCCGGGCGCCGGCCGCAACGGTGGCCCGCTCGAATGGAGCGGTTCGGACCTGTCCACCGTGTTCGCGCAGCGCGCCAACCTGGGCAACCTGCGCTTCTGGCGCATGCTGGCCGACATCGTGCGCTTCAACCGCCTGGCCACGCGCCTGGCCGAGCGCGGCGACGACCTGGGCGAGGGCAGCCCGCTGCTGCAGCCGCTGGGCGACTTCCTGCGCCAGCACCGCTTTTCCGACGAGTTCCGCGACTGGTACTTCCTGCCCATGCTGGGCTGCATCTGGAGCTGCCCGACCGACCAGATGCTGC